>NZ_JBHWDU010000001.1:127103-225320 GCF_042734825.1 Kitasatospora sp. NPDC059648
GTGTTTCAGCCCCCCCAACACGCCGCCCTCCAACCCCTCGTCCCGCGCGCCGCGCCCCCCCCCGCCTCCCCCCCCGCCGCGAGGGGAGACCACCGTGACACCGCCGGCCGCAGCCAGCGCCGCCGCCATCCGTACCGACGACCCGACCACCGACCCCGCCGCGGACAGCACCGCGGCCGCCGACGCCCAGGCCTCCGCCCCCAGCGGTCTGCCCGGCAGCGGCGACGACGACCCCGACGAACGCACCGCGGCGGACCCCGCCGCTCAGCGCCGAACCCGTTCGCCCCGCCCGTCGCCCACCACCACCCGTTCGGCGACGAACTCCGTTCGGCCCCACTCGTCTCCCACGGGAGCCGAGTTCACCCGGCCGCGGGGGATGTTCTCCTCCCTGCGCGTTCGCAACTACCGCTACTACTTCGCCGGCCAGGTGGTGTCCAACACCGGCACCTGGATGCAGCGGATCGCCCAGGACTGGCTGGTCCTGAGCCTCACCGGCAGCCCGCTCGCGGTCGGCATCACCACCGCCATGCAGTTCCTGCCGATGCTGTTGCTCGGGCTGTTCGGCGGCGTGCTCGCGGACCGGATGCCCAAGCGCCGGCTGCTGATCTACACCCAGGGCACCATGGGCCTGCTCGCCGCGGGCCTGGCCGTACTGACCATCGGCGACGTCGTGACGCCGTACTACGTGTACGCCTTCGCGCTGCTGCTCGGCCTGGTCACCGTGGTCGACAACCCGACCCGGCAGGCCTTCGTCTCCGAGATGGTCGGGCCCAAGGACCTCGCCAACGCCGTCAGCCTGAACGCCGCCAACTTCCAGACCGCCCGCCTGGTCGGCCCCGCCGTCGCGGGCCTGCTGATCGCCGCGGTCGGCAGCGGCTGGGCGTTCGCCGTCAACGCGCTGTCCTTCGCCGCCGTGATCGGCGGCCTGCTCGCGATGCGGGAGGGCGAACTGCGCCCGACCGAGCCGATCGCCCGCGAGAAGGGCCAGCTGCGCGAGGGCCTGCGCTACGTGAAGGAGCGGCCCGAGCTGCTCTGGCCGATGGTGCTGGCCGGGTTCATCGGCACCTTCGGGTTCAACTTCCCGACGCTGCTGTCCGGGTTCGCGTACGACACCTTCGAGGTGGGCGCCAGCCAGTACGGCATACTCAACACCGCGATGGCGGTCGGCTCGCTGGCCGGCGCGCTGCTCGCCGCCCGCCGGGGCGCGCCCCGGCTGCGCCGACTGGTCGGTGCGGCGCTGGCCTTCGGCACCCTGGAGGTCGCCGCGGCCTTCGCACCCGACTACTGGACCTTCGCGCTGCTGCTGACGCTGATCGGGGTCTTCGGGCTGAGCTTCAACACCTCGGTCAACTCCACCCTGCAGCTGGCCACCGACCCGGAGATGCGCGGTCGGGTGATGGGCCTGCTGGTGCTGGTCTTCACCGGCGGCACGCCGATCGGCGCCCCGGTGGTCGGTTGGGTCACCGCCTCGTACGGGCCCCGGCTCGGCCTGCTGGCCTGCGGCGTGGTCTCCGCGCTGGCGGCCGCCGCGGTCGGCCTGGTGCTGGCCCGCAGTGCGGACCTGCGGGTGCGGTTCGACCTGCACCCCGGTCGCGGCGGTCGGGTGGTGGCCTTCGTGCCGCGCGCCGCCGCGGCCGCCAAGGGCGAGCTGATCCCCGCCTGCTGACGATGCGCCGGGGAGCCCCGGAAGTGGACTTCGGGGTTCCCCGGCGGTGCGTCAAGTGCGGTGTCAGAGGCGGATTTCGAGCACCTGGCCGGGCCAGGTGCCGGCGGGCTGCTCGACCTCGAAGCCCACGGTCTCGGTGAAGCCGAGCGCCCGGTACCGGCCGACCAGCTTGCGGTCGGCGCCGGCGTAGCAGTCCACCCGCAGCAGGCCGATGCCGCGACGGCGGGCCTCCTCGACCGCGTCGGCGATCAGCGCGGCGCCGATGCCGGAGCCCTTGCGGCTGCGGTCGGTGACCAGGTTGCGGACGTAGAGCTCGCGCTCGTCCACGGCGGGGATGTACTTGCCGCGCTCTTCGGACAGCACGCAGCAGCCGACCGTACGGCCTTCGCCGTCCACCGCGAGGCGGATCAGGAACGGCTCGGCGGCGTACTGCTCGATGTGCTCCACCCGGGCCGGATCGGTGGAGAACGGCTGGTCGCCCCACTGCCCGGTGCGGTCCTGGGCGGCCAGCCAGGAGACGGCGCCGTCGAGCAGGGACAGGATGTCGGGGACGTCCGCGAGGCCCCCGGTGCGGATCTTCATGGACAGCCGTTCTACCTGAAACGGCCGATCGGGGGAAGATTGGTCCATGAGGCTGTTTGTGGCGGTACTGCCGCCGGTCGCGGCGTTGCAGGGGCTCTCGGACGCGGTCGCGCCGGTGCGCGGGCTGCCCGGGGCGGACCGGTTGCGCTGGACCACGGTCGAGGGCTGGCACCTCACCCTGGCCTTCCTCGGGGAGGTCGCCGAGGACCGGCTGACGGAGCTGACGACGGGCCTGGCCGCAGTCGCCGAGGCGACCCCGGCGCACCGCCTGCGACTCGCGGGGGCCGGGCGGTTCGGCGACCGGGTGCTCTGGGCCGGGGTCGGAGGGCAGACCTGGGCGCTGCGACGGCTCGCCGAGGCCGTGTACGGGGCCACTGAGGACATCACCGGCGAGGTGGACGCGTTCGGCTTCCACCCGCACCTGACGCTGGCCCGTGCCGGTTCCGCGCGCGGGCGGCGGCGGGCCGAGCGGCGGGCGTCGGCGGCCGAGGTGGAGGCGATGGTGGCCGCGCTGGCCGGGTACCGGGGGCCGGACTGGGAGGCCGCCGAACTGCACCTGATGCGGAGCGATCAGGGCGACGGCGGCCCCCACTACGAGTCGGTGCGCGCCTGGTCGCTGGCGCGCTGGGCGGCGTACCCGTAACGGGCGGTCGCGGCCGGGGTCCGCGGTCGCAGGCCCTGGCGGAGGGGCTCGGGCCGCGCGGTCGGATCCCCCCGCCTGGTCGGGCGTGCGGCGCGGTCGGGGACTACGGCCAGGCGCGCATCGCGGCGGCGGCGACCCGTTCCAGCTCCGTCCGGCCCGCGCCGTCCCGGGCCCGCAGCGTCATGCCCTGGACGACCGTCGCGATGAACTGCGCCAGGGCCGCCGGATCGGTGTCGGCGGGCTCCAGTCCTGCGGCGACGTCGGCGCGGATCCGGGACTCCAGGTCCCGCGCGGCGGCCTCGCGCTCCTTGCGAAGGGCCTCGACCACCTCGGGCGAGGTGCAGTTGACCGTGGCGGCGACCAGCAGGCAGCCCCACGGGTGGTCCGGCTCGGTGAGCACGAAGGCGGCCTCGCGCAGCATCCGGGCGACGCCCGCCCGGGCCGTCGGCTCCTCGGCGTAGGCGCGCGCGGGGTAGGCGCCGTACGTCTCCCGGTAGTGGGCCACGACCTCGGCGAAGAGGGTGCGCTTGTCGCCGAAGGCGGCGTACAGGCTGGGCGGGCGGATGCCCATGGCGGCGGTGAGGTCGGCCACCGAGGTGGCCTCGTAGCCGCGCTCCCAGAACAGGCGCAGGGCCCGGTCAAGGGCCGCCTCGCGGTCGAAGGAGCGGGGGCGCCCGCGCGTCGTACTAGCCATGGCCAGATTCTATATCGACCACTACAGAACGCGTGCTACGGTTCGTTTTATAGTGACCGCTACACAAATGAAGGGGCGTGGACATGGGCGCGCTGGCAGGGAAGACGGCACTGGTGACGGGCGGCAGCCGGGGCATCGGGCGGGGCATCGCCGAGCGGCTCGGCCGGGACGGCGCGCTGGTCGCCGTGCACTACGGCCGCGACGCGGGGGCGGCCGAGGAGGTCGTGCGGACGATCGGGGAGGCGGGTGGTCGGGCCTTCGCGATCGGTGCCGAACTGGGCGTCGCCGGGGACGCCGAGGCGCTGTGGGCGGCCTTCGACCAGGGCCTGGCCGAGCACGGCGGGGGAGCCGAAGGGCTGGACGTGCTGGTCAACAACGCCGGCACCGGGCTGTTCGGGCGGATCGGCGAGGTGGCCGGGTCGGCCTTCGACCAGGTGTTCGCCGTGAACACCAGGGCGCCGTTCTTCATCGTCCAGCGGGGCCTGGACCGGCTGCGGGTCGGCGGCCGGATCGTCAACGTCTCCTCCGGCGGCACCCGGGTGGCCTTCCCGGAGGCGATCGCCTACGCGATGACCAAGGGTGCGCTGGAGGCCTTCACGCTGGCCCTGGCGGAGGAGCTCGGGCCGCGCGGGATCACCGTGAACTCGGTGCGCCCCGGAGTCGTCCCGACCGACATCAACCCCTGGCTGGCGGATCCGGTGGCGCGGGAGCGGACGGCCGGCCTGTCGGCGCTGAAGCGGGTCGCCGAGGTGTCCGACATCGCCGACGTCGTGGCCTTCCTGGCCTCACCGGACTCCCGCTGGATCACCGGCCAGCACCTCGACGCCACCGGCGGGGCGGCCCTCGGTGTCAACCTGCTGTGAGCCGCAGGTACGCTCGATGACCGTGGATCCCAAGACTCGTATGCGCATCGTCTCCGGCACCCTGGTGCTGCTGCTGGCCGTCGTGCTGATCGGCGCCCTGGTCGGCAAGTAGGCCGACCGGGGCGGGACGGCGAGGCCGGACGGCGGCGCGGCGGCCGGGAACGACTGAGGGCCACCGCCCGCAGGCGGTGGCCCTCAGTCGTTCCGAAAGGGAGCCGTCAGAGCTGCTCGACCACGTAGTCGATGCAGTGGGTGAGCGCCTCGACGTCCGCCGGGTCGATCGCCGGGAACATCGCGATGCGCAGCTGGTTGCGGCCCAGCTTGCGGTACGGCTCGGTGTCCACGATGCCGTTGGCACGCAGTGCCTTGGCGACCGCGGCGGCGTCCACCGACTCGTCGAAGTCGATGGTGCCGACCACCTGGGAGCGCTCGGCCGGGTTCGCCACGAACGGGCTCGCGAAGGAGGACTTCTCGGCCCAGGCGTACAGCCGGGACGAGGAATCAGCCGTACGGGCGACGGCCCAGTCCAGCCCGCCGTTGCCGTTCAGCCACTCCAGCTGGTCGGCCAGCAGGAACAGGGTGGCGATCGACGGGGTGTTGTACGTCTGGTCCTTCGACGAGTTGTCGATGGCCGTCGGCAGCGAGAAGAACGGCGGGATGTACCGGCCGGAGCCGGCGATCTCCGCGGCGCGCTCCAGGGCGGCCGGGGAGAAGGTGGCCAGCCACAGGCCGCCCTCGGAGGCGAAGGACTTCTGCGGGGCGAAGTAGTAGACGTCGGTCTCGGTGATGTCGACCGGCAGGCCGCCGGCGCCCGAGGTGGCGTCCACCAGCACCAGCGAGCCCTCGTCGGCGCCGACCGGGCGCCGGATCGGCATCGCGACGCCGGTCGAGGTCTCGTTGTGGGTGAGGCCGTAGACGTCCACGCCCGCCTCGGCGACCGGCAGCGGGTGGGTGCCCGGGGCGGTCTTGATCACCGTCGGCTCGGCCAGCCACGGGGCGGCCTTGACCGAGGAGGCGAACTTCGAGGAGAACTCGCCGAAGTCCAGGTGCTGGGACTTCTCCCGCACCAGGCCGAAGGCGGCGATGTCCCAGAAGGCGGTGGAGCCGCCGTTGCCGAGGACGACTTCGTAGCCCTCCGGCAGCGAGAAGAGGCTGCTCACGCCCTCGCGCACGCGCTTGACCAGGTTCTTGACCGGGGCCTGGCGGTGGGAGGTGCCGAGCAGCGAGGTCTGGGTGGCGGCGAGGGCACTCAGGGCCTCGGGGCGCACCTTGGACGGTCCGCAGCCGAAACGGCCGTCTGCGGGCTTGATGTCAGCGGGGATCTGGATCTGAGCCACGCGGGCAGCCTACCGGCCGGGGGCCCTGCGGGGTACGGTCGTCCGCCCGCTGAGACTGTGATCTTGGCAGCCCGGAGGTGTGCGAACAGCGGGCCCGGCCGGAGCCGGACCCGCTGGTCAGGGGCGTTTTCGCGATCGGATGCCCGGTGCGTTCAGCGCCTTCAGTGGGCGATGGCGTCCCAGCCCTCGATCTCCTCGGGGCGGCGCGGGCCGGGGCCGATGTAGCGCGCGGAGGGGCGCACGAGGCGACCGGTGCGCTTCTGCTCCAGGATGTGCGCCGACCAGCCCGCGGTGCGCGCGCAGGTGAACATCGAGGTGAACATGTGCGCCGGGACCTCGGCGAAGTCCAGCATGATCGCGGCCCAGAACTCGACGTTGGTGGCGAGCACCCGGTCGGGGCGGCGGGCGTGCAGCTCCTCCAGCGCGGCCTTCTCCAGCGCCTCGGCGACCTCGAAGCGCGGCGCGCCGAGCTCCTTGGCGGTGCGGCGCAGCACGCGGGCGCGCGGGTCCTCGGCGCGGTAGACGCGGTGGCCGAAGCCCATCAGGCGCTCGCCCTTGTCCAGCGCGTTCTTGACCCACTTGACGGCGTCGCCGGTGCGCTCGATCTCCTCGATCATGCCGAGCACGCGGGAGGGGGCGCCGCCGTGCAGCGGGCCGGACATCGCGCCGACCGCGCCGGAGAGCGCGGCCGCGACGTCGGCGCCGGTGGAGGCGATGACCCGGGCGGTGAAGGTGGAGGCGTTCATGCCGTGCTCGGCGGCCGAGGTCCAGTAGGCGTCGACGGCCTTGACGTGCTTCGGGTCCGGCTCGCCGCGCCAGCGGATCATGAAGCGCTCGACGACCGTCTCGGCCTTGTCGATCTCGCTCTGCGGGACCATCGGCAGGCCCTGGCCGCGGGCGGACTGGGCGACGTACGACAGCGCCATCACGGCGGCGCGGGCGAGGTCGTCGCGGGCCTGCTCGGCGGAGATGTCGAGCAGCGGCTTGAGGCCCCAGACCGGGGCCAGCATGGCGAGCGCGGACTGGACGTCGACCCGGATGTCGCCGGAGTGGACCGGGATCGGGAACGGCTCGGCGGCCGGCAGGCCGGGGTTGAACTTGCCGTCCACGAGCAGGCCCCAGACGTGGCCGAAGGAGACGTGGCCGACCAGGTCGTCGATGTCGACACCGCGGTACCGCAGGGCGCCGCCTTCACGGTCGGGTTCGGCGATCTCGCTCTCGAACGCGACGACTCCCTCAAGCCCGGGTACGAAATCGGACATGCGACGGCTCCTTCAGTTCTGCGATCGGCGCTCCGCCGTGGTGGGGCGGCTCGCCAGTGACCGAATCGTGGTTGGCACTCGGTGCCAGAGTGACAGGCACGGGGTGCATTGCGCCATACACCACCGCGGTGATGTTTCCCGTGGGACTGTTCGACCTTTCCGCCGGGGGCCGGTCGTGCCCGGGGGATCGCCGGAACCAAACGCCCGGTTCCGGACAATTCCCCGTACGGCGGGCGGCCGAGCGGTGGCGAGTCACCATATCTCCGACCGGGGTTTGTCCGAGGTAGCGGTGCCGGTTGCTTGTCGTACGGGATGATGTTGGCGTGCAGACCCCGGAACGCGCCCAGCCGACGCCCCTGAGCCCCGCCACCCGGACCCTGGCCGACGCGGCCAGCCCCGGCCCGGACCTCGCCGTGATGCGCAAGCACTACACCCACGAGGGCCTGGCCGAGGAGCAGCTCGCGTCCGAGCCGATCGCCCAGTTCACCCGCTGGTTCCTGGAGGCGGACGGCGCCGGGGTGGTGGAGCCCAACGCCATGGTGCTCTCCACCGCGGACGCCCAGGGCCGGCCCAGCTCGCGCACCGTGCTGCTCAAGGGCTACGACGCGCGCGGCTTCGTGTTCTTCACCAACTACGGCTCCCGCAAGGGCGCCGAGCTGGCCGTCAACCCGTACGCCGGGCTGCTCTTCCCGTGGATCGCGCTGGCCCGCCAGGTGATCGTCCAGGGCCGGGTCGAGAAGGTCGGCCGGGACGAGACCGCCGCCTACTTCCGCACCCGCCCGCACGGCTCCCAGCTCGGCGCCTGGGCCAGCGAGCAGTCCAGCCCGGTCAGCGGCCGCGACGTCCTCGAACAGCGCTACGCCGACCTTGAGCGCCGCTACCCCGAGGGCGAGGGCGTGCCCGTCCCGCCGTTCTGGGGCGGCTACCGGGTCGTCCCGGAGAGCGTCGAGTTCTGGCAGGGCCGGGAGAACCGTCTGCACGACCGCCTGCGCTACCTCGCCGACCCGGCCGCCCCGACGGGCTGGCGGGTGGAGCGGCTCTGTCCGTGACCGCGGGGCGGCCGCGGCCGCCCGTACCGCATCCGGGCGCGGCGAGCGCGGTATCTGACGTACCGTCACCGTTTTGTGTAGAATGTGCGCGTCGTGGACCGGGGTCGATTCCATTTCGACCACCGGCCCGCTGTGCCGGCGTGATCGAGCGAGGGACTAAGGGACTGATGAGCGCCACCGGTGCGGAAACCGCCGCGGGACTCGGCTCCGACCTGGTCGACGTCGCCGCCCTGCCGCTCGGCGAGCTCGACGCCCTTCCCGACACCGTCCTCGGCGACCTGCTGCGCCGGGTCGTGGCGGATGCCCTGACCCCCGGGGCGGAGCCGCTCGCCGCCTTCCAGTCGGCGCTCGAACTCCGCTGACCGGCCGCCGACGGGGCCGCTGACCGCCGGTTAAACCCCGGGTAGCCGCAAAATCACCAACTCCCGCCCCTGCCGGTGCAGTTCACGACATGCTGGGTAAGAAACCAGCGCCGTCACGGCACCGTCGGGCTCGGGGGGAACAGGTGAGTGAACGGGAACAGCAGCGGCCGTACTTCTTCTTCAGCTACGCGCGTCGGGACTTCGAGGCGGGGGACGCCTTCGTCGACCAGTTCTTCAACGACCTGAGGGACGAACTCGGACGCATCCTCGGACCGGCCGTCCAGGCCGACGAACTCGCCTTCCGGGACACCGAACGGCTGCGTCTGGGCGACGAGTGGGCCGAGAAGCTGGCGCTCATGCTCGGCCGCAGCCGGACCATGGTCGCGCTCTACTCCCCGGCCTACTTCGCCAGCCTGTACTGCGGCAAGGAGTGGACGGCGTTCCGCGGCAGGGTCCGGCGCCACCACGAGGAGACCGGGGAGCTGGTCTCGGCGCTGATACCGGTGCTCTGGGAGCCGGTCGCGTCCGGCGAGCTGGTCACCGAGGTAACCAAGATCCAGTGGGCTCAGCCCGACATGGGGGACGCCTACGCCCGGCACGGCCTGCGCGCCCTGCTGCGCACCGCCCAGCAGGACGCCTACCGGCAGGTCGTCCGGGTGGTCGCCGGGCGGATCCGGGACGCGGCTGTGCGGCGCCTCTCCGAACTGCCCGAGTTCGACCTCGACGCCGTCCGCGGCTACTTCCCCGGACCGGCCGCGCCGGTGGCCACCACCGAGCCCGGCATGGTGCGGCTGTTCATCGCCGCGGGCCGGGCCTCGGAGGCCGCCGCCGAGGGCGGCTCGTACGCGGGCGGCTGGTACGGGGCCAAGCCCTGGCACTGGGCGCCGTTCTTCCCGCCCGCCCAGCCGTCGGTGGCCTCCCGCGCCCAGCAGGTGATCACCAACGCCGGGCACACCACCACGCTGGAGGAGATCGGCGCCGGGCTCGGCGAGAAGCTCGACCAGGCCCGCGAGGACAGCCAGGTCAGCGTGCTGCTGGTGGACCCGTGGGCGGCCGGGAGCGAGCGCTACCGGGCCGCCCTGCGCGAGTACGACGACCAGAACCACCCGGTCACCGGCGTCGTGGTGCCGATCGGCGGCAACGACCCGGACGGGGAGCGCGAAGCGCCGTGGGTGGGCGTGCGCGGAGTGTTCCGCCGCAACTGGTTGCGCCGGCGTGATCCGGAGCAGTTGTTCCGGGTGAAAGTGAGCCGGGAGAGCTTCGACAGCGACCTCGCCATCATGGTGACGGTCGCTCAGAACAAGCTCATGGACGACAACCTGGATTGGGGGGACGATGGCGGCGACGCCTTCGGCCTCGGCCCTGGCGGCGGCCCTGACATGCCCGGGCTGACCATCCCGGCCGGCCCGCCCGGTCCCTCCGGTCCGCCGCCCGGCCCGTCCGCGGGCCGCGGCCCGGGCCCGACACCGAACGACATGCCGGGCCAGCGCCCGGGCAGCCACGACGGCTCTGTCCCGCTGAGGGGAGACGGACGATGAACACTGAGGCCGGCGCGGAGCCGGGACGCGGCGGACCGGGTTCGGTCGTCACGTTCTACTCGTTCAAGGGCGGCACCGGCCGGACCATGGCGCTCGCCAACGTCGGCTGGATCCTCGCCAGCCGGGGCCTGCGCGTCCTGGTGGTCGACTGGGACCTGGAGGCGCCCGGCCTCCACCGCTACTACCACCCGCTGCTGGTCGACCCCGAACTCCACTCCACCGACGGGCTGATCGACCTGCTGCGCTCCTACGTCAAGCAGGCGCTGCCCTCCGCCGCCGGGCCGACCGGCCGCCCCCCGGCCGCCTGGCTGGACGAGCCGGGGCGGCTCGACGGCTACATCTGCGGCCTCGCCCTCGACCTGCCCGCCGGCGCCCGGCTCGACTTCCTGCCCGCCGGGCGGCAGAACGCCGCCTACGCGGCCGCCGTCACCAGCTTCAACTGGCGCAGCTTCTACCACGGCCGGGACATCCGCGGCGGCGAGTTCCTGCGCGAGCTGCGCGAACGCTGGGCCCGCAGCTACGACTACGTGCTCATCGACAGCCGCACCGGCGTCAGCGACACCTCCGGCATCTGCACCGTGCTGATGCCCGACACCGTGGTCGACTGCTTCACCTTCAGCGCCCAGAACATCCGCGGCGGCGTCGACGCCGCCCGGGCCATCGCCGAGGCCGAGGAACGTGCCATCCGCGTCCTGCCGGTGCCGATGCGGGTCGAGGACGCCGAGCAGGAACGCCTCGAAGCCGGCCGGGACTACGCCCGGGAGGCCTTCGCCCCCTACCTCGGTCGCTGGCTGCCCGGGGACCGCCGGGCCGCCTACTGGGCCGACGTCGAGGTGCCGTACAAGCCGTTCTACGCGTACGAGGAGGTGCCGGCGACCGTCGCCGACCGGCCGCAGGAGGCGCGCAGCCTGCTCAACGCCTTCGAGCGGCTGGCCGAGTGGATCACCGACGGGCGGGTCCGCTCGCTGCGCCCGCTCAGCTCCGAGGCCCGCCGCCGGCTCTACGGCGCCTACCTGCGCTCCGCCCGGGCGGTGCCCCGCCAGGTCTTCGTCAGCTACGCGCCCGAGGACCGGATGTGGGCCGAGTGGGCGGCCGGCACTCTCACCCGCTTCGGCTACCAGACCTCCCTGCACAACGCCGCCGAGCCGCACGGCGGCCAGCGGCCGCCCGAGGTCGCCGGGCCGCTCGACGGCCAGGGCCGGCTGCTCGCGCTGCTCTCGCCCGAGTACACCGCCCTGCCCCGCGCCGCCGAGGTCTGGCAGCTCCTCCAGGGCCGCGAACTCCCCTCCGGGGCATCGGCGTTGGTCGCCCTGCGGCTCCAGGACTCGGACGAGCCGGTGCCCCGCCCGTTCGTCGGCCAGGCGGTGCCCGACCTGATCCGCTCCTCCGCGACCGGCGCTGAGGCCCAGCTGTACGGCGAACTCGGCCCGCCGCCCGGCAGCAACCGCCAGTTCGACTCCGACAGCGGCGAGTTCCTCGCCCCGGCGCGCTTCCCAGGCACCGCTCCGCAGGTCCAGGAGGCGCCCTCGCGCAACGCCGCCTTCATCGGCCGCGGCAAGCTGCTCGAACTGCTCCGCAACCGCTTCACCGGCGGACCGGCCGCAGTCCTCAGCCAGGTCCTCTACGGCTTCGGCGGCGCCGGGAAGTCCCAGATCGCCGCCGAGTACGCGCACCGCTTCAAGTCGGCCTACGACGTCATCTGGTGGGTGCCCGCCGAGGAGCCCGCCAACATCCCGCAGAAGCTCGCCGAACTCGCCCCCCGGCTCGGCGTGCCCACCAGCGACGACGTCGCCCACACCGCCGCCGCCGTCCTCGACTCGCTGCGCCGCGGCCACCCGTACCGCCGCTGGCTGCTGGTCTTCGACAACGCCGGCACCCCCGAGGAACTCGCCCCCTGGCAGCCCGGCGGGGGCTCCGGCGGCCACGTGCTGATCACCTCGCGCAACCAGGGCTGGGCCCGGCACGCCGGCCTGGTCGAGGTCGACGTCTTCCTGCGGGAGGAGAGCATCCGGCTGCTGCGCCGCTTCAACGGCGGCCTCTCCCCGGAGGACGCCGACCAGGTCGCCCACCGCCTCGGCGACCTCCCGCTCGCCGTGGGCCAGGCCGCCGTGTGGCTGCAGGAGACGTCGATGCCGATCGCCACCTACCTCGAACTGCTCGACGGCGAGCTCACCGAGATGCTGGAGCGCACCCGGCTGCGCCCCGCCGAGTACCCCCACTCCGCCGCCGCCACCTGGCGCATCTCGGTCGAGGAACTGCGCCGGATGAACGCCCCCGCCGCCCAGATCCTGGAGATCTGCGCCTTCTTCGGGCCGGACGCCATCCCGATGCGGCTGCTCTACAGCCGGGCCGTCACCCGCGCCCTGCGGCTGCCCCCGCGCGCGCCCCGCGACAAGCTCGCGATCGGCGAGTTCCTGCGTGCCATCAACCGGTTCGGGCTCGCCCGCACCGACCAGGGCAGCGAGACCATCACCGTGCACCGGCTCGTCCAGGCCGTGCTCCGGGACCAGGTCGAGGAGGGGCGGCGGGCCGAGCTGAGCGGCGTCGTGCACGCGGCCCTGGCCACCGCCAACCCCGGCGACCCGGACATCCCCGCCAACTGGGCCGAGTACGCCGAACTCCTGCCCCACCTCTGGCCGTCCGGCGCGCTCGACAGCTCGGACGAGGACGTCCGGCAGTGGATCATCGACTCGGTCCGCTACCAGTGGAAGCGCAGCCTCCACGAGTCTGGCCGGGAACTGGCCGAACGGACCCTGGAGCACTGGCGCGAGGACGGCTACGGCGGGCCCGGCTTCGACGCCGACAACGACGCCCAGACGCTGATGCTGCGCACCCAGCTGAGCAACATCCGCCGCTCCCAGGGCGCCCTCCAGGAGGCGTACGAGATGGACCGGGACATCCTGGAGCGGTTCACCGCCACCCTGGGCCCGGAGCACTCGCACACCCTCGCCGTCGCCAACAGCCTCGGCGCCGACCTGCGCTTCCTCGGCCGCTACGACGAGGCCCGCACGCTCGACCGCAGGACCCTGGACGCGGCCCGGCGCACCCTCGGCCCGGACCACCCGCGCACCCTGATGATCACCAACAACCTCGCCGTCTCCGACTACCTGGCCGGCGACCGCCGCGCCGCCCTGGAGCGGCACCGCAGCAACTACCTCCAGCAGCGCGAGGCCCTCGGCGCGCACAGCCTGTACGCGCTGTCCTCCGCCTCCAACTACGCGCGCGACCTGCGCGAGACCGGGCGGCTGCGGGAGGCGCTGGACCTGCTGGAGGAGACCGTCCGGATCTACCAGCAGACCATCGGCGACAACCACACCGACACGCTGCGGGCCCGCAAGAACCTCGCCGTGGCGCTGCGCCGGGCCGGGCGCTACCACGAGGCCCTGGAGATCGACGAGGACATCTACCAGCGCTACCTGGACATCAACGGTCCCGAGCACCCGGACACCCTGGCCGCCGCCACCAACCTGGCCAGCGACCTCAACGCCCTCGGCGACACGGACCGGGCCATCCCGCTGGCCGAACGGGCGCTCGCGCGCTACCGCGACTACCTGGGCGAGGACCACCCGGTCACGCTGGCCGGGGCCAACAACCTCTCGGTCTACCTCCGGCTGGCCGGGCGGCTCGCGGAGGCCCGGGAGCTGTCCGCGCGCACGCTCGCGCAGTTCCGGTCCGTCCTCGGCGCGCACCACCTCTACATCCCGATCGCGATGATGAACCACGCGAACGATCTGGCGGTGGGCGGCGAGATTCGGGCCGCGCTCGCCCTGGAACTGGAGGCGGCGCCGCTGATGACCGAGGCGCTCGGCCCCGACCACTACGACTCCATCGGCATCAACTCCAACCTGGCGCTGAGCCTGGCGGCGGTCGGCGAGGGCGAGCGGGCCGCCGACCTGCGGGCGGACTGCATCCGGCGGGCCCGGGTGACGCTGGGCGAGGAGCACCCGACCACGGTCGCGGTGAAGGCGGGGACGCGGCTCGACTCGGACGTGGAGCCCCCGCACGTGTGACGGGCGGTCAGCGAATCCGCCGGGCGGTGCTAGGTTCACGCGCATGGTGCCGTTCCGGCAGTTCCTGCTGAAGATCCACAGCCGTTGCAACCTGGCCTGCGACTACTGCTACATGTACGAGGGCGCCGACCAGAGCTGGCGCGCCCGGCCCCGGCGAATGGAGCTGGCGACCGTGCGCCGCACCGCCCGGCGGATCGCGGAGCACGCGGCCGAGCAGGGGCTGGACGAGGTCTCCGTGGTGCTGCACGGCGGCGAGCCGCTGCTCGTTGGGCCGGCCCATCTGGACGCCGTGTTGGCCGAATTGGCCGGCGCCGGACCGCAGGTGCGGTTCAGCCTGCAGACCAACGGGCTGCGGCTGCTGGACCAGCCGGCCCTGCTCGACGTGCTGCACCGCTACCGGGTCGGCGTGGCGGTCTCGCTGGACGGCACCCGGGTCGACCACGACCGGCACCGGCGGCTGCCCTCCGGCGCGGGCAGCTGGGAGCGGACCGCGGCGGCGGTGCGACTGCTCGGCTCGGACCGGCACCGGGAGCTGTTCGCCGGCCTGCTGTGCGTCGTCGACCTGGCCGCGGACCCGGTCGCCACCTACGAGGCGCTGCTGGAGTTCGGGCCGCCCCGGCTCGACCTGCTGCTGCCGCACGCCACCTGGCAGGAGCCGCCGACGGGCGTCCGGCGGTCCGTGCCGTGCTCGGTGCCCTCCGGCGTCGACCCCGCGCCCTACGGGGAGTGGCTGACCGCCGCCTTCGACCGCTGGTACGACGCGCCGTACCGGGAGACCGGGGTGCGGCTGTTCGAGGAGCTGTCCGTGCTGCTGCTCGGCGGCCGGGCGGCCAGCGAGGCGGTGGGGCTGGCGCCGGTGGACCTGGTGGTGGTCGAGGCGGACGGCACGCTCGAGCAGGCCGACAGTCTCAAGGTGGCGTACGACGGGGCCGCCGGGACGGGCCTGGACGTGTGGCGGCACGGCTTCGCGGAGGCGGCCGCGCACCCGGCGTTCCGGGCCCGCCAGCGGGGCCTCTCCGGGCTCGGGCCGGTGTGCGCGGCCTGTCCGCTGGTCCGGGTCTGCGGTGGGGGCCTCTACGCCCACCGCTGGGCGGGGGACGGTTTCGCCCACCCGTCGGTGTACTGCGCGGACATGGACCGGCTGATCCGGCACATCGCGGGGCGGCTGCGCGCCGGGGTGGCGGAGCTGGCCGGGGCGGGGTCGCGGCGGTAGGGGCTCTCGGTGCCGCGGTGCCCGGGCGCCGGGCTGCTGCGTCGGGGCGCTCCGGGGCGGGGCCCGCGGGCGGCGCTCACCCGTCCGGGTCATGCGTGGGCCCGGACCGGCTGAGCCTGCGCCGCGCGGGGAGACTGCGGGTGGGCCGGACGGGTGGTCCGTCCGGCTGTCCAGGGCGTTCGGGCTTTCGGGCTTTCGGATTCACGGGCTTTCGGGCTTTCGGGAGAGGACGGACCGGTGACGGGTACGGGCGAGGCGGTGGCGGCCGGGGTGCCGGGTGCGCGCGGGGTGCGGGGGAACGGCGGGGACGGCCTGCCCCGGCACGCCATAAACCGGGCCACCTTCCGGGCGATCGCGGGCGCGCGCGGCGGCCCGGAGGCCGTCCGGCTGCTGCGCGCCGGGCAGTTGAGCAAGCGGGCCCTGCTGCTGCTGGCGCTGCGCCGGGAGGCTCCCCAGGACGAGGGCTTCCGGAAGGCCTACGACGAGCTGTGCGCGCTCCAGCGGACCGACCGGGCGCGCTGGGAAGAGGTGCTGCTGCGGCCGGAGCTGGACGCCTGGGCGGCCGACTGCCTGCGGGCGCTGTCGCTCGGACCGGCGGTGCCGCTCGGGCTGGAAGGGCCGCCGGACGGGCTGGGCGGGCCGGACGGCCTGGGCGGGTTCCTGCGGTCCGGCGCCGGGCCGGTGTTCGACCTGGAGTGCGACGGGCTGCGGTGGGCGCCGGTGGTCGACCACCTCGGGCCGCACCGGGTGGACTACGGACGGCCTCCGGCCGGCCCGCTGTCATCGGGCGAACTCGGGCGCTGGGAGGAGCAGTTGGCGGCGGCCTGGAAAGTCCTGGTGCGCCGCCACCGCCGGCACGCGGAGGCGGTGGCGGCCTGCGTCGCCGTCGTGGTGCCGCTGAACCCGGCGCCGGGTGGCGAGGTCGTCAGCGCCGCCGCCCGCCGGGCGTACGGGGCGGTGGCGACCTCGCTGCCGGGCGATCCGGTGCTGCTGGCGCTGGCCCTGGTGCACGAGTTCCTGCACGTCCAACTCGGCGCCCTGCTGGACCTCGTGCCGCTGCACCGGCCGAACGGTCCGGCGGTCTACCACGCCCCCTGGCGGCCCGATCTCCGCCCGGCCGGCGCGCTGCTCCAGGGGACGTACGCGCACCTGGGTGTGGCGTCCTTCTGGAGCGCCGAGGCGGCCGCGGGGGTGAGTGAACCGGCGCGTGCGGAAAGGGAGTGCGTCCACTGGCGGGCGCACACCCTGGCGGCGGCTGGGACTCTGCTGGAATGCGGTGAACTCACGGTGGCCGGACGGGAGTTCACCGAAGAGCTGGCTCGGTCCGTTCGCGAGTTGAGGGGCTGAGGAGGCTCACCCCGGCCCGGGAAATCCGTCGACCGGGCAATCGGCCCGGCGGTTTCGGGAGCGCTATTGCTCCTGTGGTGCGCGTCCGTGGGAGGAGCGGCCGAAGGGCCCGAACGCCTGCTCCGGCCACCGCGCTTCGGCGCGCGCCATGGGGAAGTGCGCGACCGCCGAACGGGTGAATTCCGGGCCTCTCACGCGCTGTGCTATGGCGTTGACTGGCTGGGCGGACCAACTTGGGGAGACAAGGTGCCGCGCGGAGTCCTCGCGGGCACTACATTGGTCGCAACCGGGTGGCCTACCCGCACTCGGTAGGTCCTAACCGCGCCTAAGGAAACGAATATGACTCCGGTAACCAGCACCAGGCCGGCCGGCAACCTCACTGACACTCAGGAGACGCCGGAACGCCCGTCCCTCGCCGAGCTCGCCGCCCTGGGTGCGGAGGAACTCGCCTCCCGGCTGCAGCGCGCCCTGCCCGGCGCGGAGTCCGGCCGCGTGCCGGTCGCGGCCTTCAACTCCTCGATCTGAACCGGATCGGAACACCGAAACGGACCCCAGGCCGAGCTGAACCTGCCACATCCATGACGACGCGAATTCCGGTGCCACTGACGCAATTCGTGGTCAAGATGCACAGCCGGTGCGACCTCGCCTGTGACCACTGCTACGTCTACGAGCACGCGGACAGCAGCTGGCGCTCCCGCCCCAAGGTCATCGGGGACGGGATCCTGGCCAAGGCCGCCGAGCGGATCGGCGAGCATGCGGTCGCCCACCGGTTGGCCGCCGTCCGGGTCGTCCTGCACGGGGGAGAACCCCTGCTCGCCGGCCCGGACCGGTTGCGCCGCGCCGCCGAGGCACTGCGGGCCGCGCTGCCGCCCGAGTGCGCCCTCGACCTGCGCATCCACACCAACGGCGTGCTGCTCAGCCGCGCATTCTGCACGTTGTTCGCGGAGCTGGACGTCAAGGTCGGCGTCTCGCTGGACGGCGACAGGGCCGCCAACGACCGGCACCGGCGGTTCGCCGACGGGCGGAGCAGCCATCCGCAGGTGCTTCGGGCGGTGGGGCTGCTGAACGAGCCCGAGTACCGGCACCTGTTCGCCGGGTTGCTGTGCACCGTCGACATCGAGAACGACCCGGTGGCCGTGTACCGCGCGCTGGCCGAACTGCGGCCGCCGGCGGTGGACTTCCTGCTGCCGCACGCCACCTGGGAGGAGCCGCCGAAGCGGGCCCCTGGGGGCGGGGAGGCGCCCTACGCGGACTGGCTGCTGGCCGTCCACGGACTGTGGGAGGCGGACGGGCGGCCCTTCGCCGTACGGACCTTCGAATCCGTGCACCGTACGCTGCGGGGGCTGTCCAGCCTGACCGAGTCGCTGGGGCTGGAGCCCTCGGACCTGGCGGTGCTGGAGACGGACGGGACGTTCGAGCAGGCGGACAGCCTCAAGACCGCGTACGACGGGGCGCCCGCCACCGGGATGAACGTCTTCGCGCACAGCCTCGACGACCTCGCCCGCCACCCCGGGATCGCCGCCCGCCAGTCCGGTCTGGCCGGGCTGAGCGCGGCCTGCCGGGCCTGTCCGGTGGTGCGCTCCTGCGGGGGCGGGTTGTACGCCCACCGCTACCGGGCGGACACTGGCTTCGACAATCCCTCCGTCTACTGTGGTGACCTCATGGCGCTCATCAACGGCATTGCGGGGAGCGGTGGTTCGGCCTCCGAGCCGACCGTCGTTCCGGCTCAGGGCGGGGAGCCGCCGCTGCCGGCGGCGCTCGCTCCCGCCCAGCTCGACGAACTGGCCCGGGGATACGGCGGCGCCGACACCGTCGCCGCTCTCGGACGTTCCCAACTCGCCCTGACGCGCGCCATGTTGGCGGCCGCCTGGGACGCCTCCGGGCAGGGCCGGGCGGAGGCCTGGGAACTGCTGTCGGAACTCGACGGGGTGGCGCCCGCGGCCGTGGACGCGGTGCTGGCGCACCCGTACGCCCGGGCCTGGGCCGCCCGGCGGCTGGCCGGGGACCTGGCGGTGGGGCTCGGGCCGCTGGCCGCGCTGGCCGCCGCGGCGGCGGTGCGGGCCGGGCGGGGGGACGCGGTCGCGGTGCCGGTGCGGGGCGGATGGCTGCACCTGCCGACGCTGGGGCGGGTCGCGGTGCCGGACGGCGAGGCGGTGGTCACCGGCCGGGCCGACGGCTTCGAGGTGCGGGCCGCCGACGGCCCGGTGCGCAGGGTGCTGGACCAGCCGCTGCGGCGGGTCCGGCTGGCCGGGGGCTGGACGGTCGCGCTGGAGGACCTCGACCCGCTCCGGGACAGCCACGACCACCCGGTGGCCGAGCGGCTGTCGGAGGCCGAACTGCTCAACTGGACGGGCGCGTTGCGGGAGGCCTGGGAGCTGCTCGGACGCGACCTTCCCGGCTACGCGGAGGGCATCCGGGCCGGACTGGGGACGGTGACCCCGCTGCGGCCGGGCCCGGCGGGCCGGGACGTCAGCTCTGCGGCGCGGCAGGCGTACGGGGCGGTCGGCATCGCCCGGCCGGCCACGGCGCCGACCCTGGCGCTGCTGCTCGCGCACGAGTTCCAGCACGTGAAGCTGGGGGCGGTGCTCGACCTGTTCGACCTCTACGACCGGGCCGACGACCGGCTGTACTTCGCCCCCTGGCGGCCCGATCCGCGCCCGCTGGAGGGGCTGTTGCAGGGCACGTACGCGCATCTCGCGGTGACCGAGTACTGGGGCACCCGGACGGCCGCGTACGACGGCCTGGCGGGGGAGGCCGCCGAGCGGGCGCGGGCACAGTTCGCGCTCTGGCGGCGGTACACGGCGGAGGCGGTCGAGCGGCTGGCCGAGTCGGGCGCGTTGACCGGGCTCGGGATGCGGTTCGCGGAGGGGATGCGGGAGAGCGTCGAGCCGTGGCTCGCGGTGCCGCTGCCCGCGGCGGCGGAGCGGGAGGCCGAGCGGGTGCGGCGGGAACGCGACGGGCACAGCCACCTGCGGTCGGTCGAGGCGTGATTTCGGGAGGAGTTCCGGTGCTCTCCACCGCTGCGCTCGTCGAAGGGTTCACCCGGCTCGGCGTCCGGCCGGGCATGGTGCTGCACGTCCAGGCCTCGCTGCGGGCGCTCGGGCCGGTCGAGGGCGGGGCGGCGGGCGTGGTCGACGCCCTGTGCGAAGTGCTGGGAGCGGAAGGGACCTTGGTGGCGTACACCGCCACGCCCGAGAACTCCTCGACCTCGCGGATCCACCAGGAGGCCGTCGCCGGGCTCTCGCCGGAGGAGGCCGAGGCCCACCGGGCGCGGATGCCGCGCTTCGACCCGGCGGCCACCCCGGCGTCCCCGACCATGGGGGCGCTCTCGGAGGCCGTCCGGACCCGGCCCGGCGCCCTGCGCAGCAGCCATCCGCAGACCTCCTGGGCGGCCCTGGGCCCCCGGGCGGAGGAGATCACCGCCGGCCACCCGCTCACCTCCCACCTGGGCCCCGACTCCCCGCTCGGGCGGCTCTACGCGCTGGACGCCCGGGTGCTGATGCTCGGCGTCGGGATGGCCCGCTTCACCGCCTTCCACCTCGCCGACCTGCGCCAGCCCGGTGTCCGGCTGCGCGAGTACCGGTGCGTCGCCCCGGACGGCTGGACGGCCTTCCGGGCACCCGACCTGGACGACCTGCACTTCGCGGAGCTGGGGGAGCGGGTGCTCGGCGCGGCGACCGGGATCTCCAGTGGGCGGATCGGTGCGGCCGACTGCCGGCTCGTGCCGGTCAGGGAGGCCGTCGACCTCGCCGACCGGTTCCTGCGTCGCGCCCGGGGCTGACCTCCGCGAGCGGCGCTGACGCCCCGTCATAGCGTTCACGCCCAGTCCATTGCAATGAAAGGGCTGGGCGCCGTTGCATTCCTGGCAGGGCTGTTGCAATGAATTTGTGCCACCTGCCTGCGGATATGGAGTTATTGAGCGTCAAGACTGTTGCCTGAAGTACGAACGCAACGTAGCGTTTCCTTCATCGGAAAGCGGCGGGCCGAAGGGGCCGACGCCGCGGAAGAGAAGGAGTGCACGATGCAGAAGTTCGCCACCCCCGCCCCGGTCTCGGTCGTCCTGGACATCCCCGCCGGCCGCATCCGGTTCATCGCCGGGGACCGTACCGACACCGTGGTCGAGGTCCGGCCCGCCGACGCCGCCAGGAGCCGGGACGTGAAGGCCGCCGAGCGGATCGAGGTCGCGTACGCGGACGGCGTGCTGCGGATCCAGGCCCCGGAGGCGGAGAACCGGGTCCTCGGCAACTCCGGCACCGCCGAGGTGACCGTCCAACTGCCGGTCGGCTCCCGGGTCGAGGCCAAGGCCGCGCTCGGCGAGTTCCGGGGCGTCGGCCGCCTCGGCGACGTCACCCTCCGGGCCGCCCAGGGCACCGTCAAGCTCGACGAGACCGCCGGCGCCCACCTCGCCCTCCAGGCCGGGGACATCGCCGTCGGCCGGCTCGGCGGCCCCGCCGAGATCCGCACCCAGAAGGGCGACCTCCGGATCGCCGAAGCCGTCGGCGGCGACGTCACCCTGCGCACCGAGTACGGGCAGATCGCCGTCGGCGCCGCCCGCGGGATCTCCGCCGCCCTCGACGCCGGCACCGGCCACGGGCGGATCCACAACGCCCTGAAGAACGCCGACGGCATCCCCGGCCTGACCATCCACGCCACCACCGGCTACGGCGACATCACCGCCCGCAGCCTCTGAACCGAACCTCCAACGGAAGGAAGAAGGACCGACCATGAGCGGGAACTCCACCCAGGACCGCCCCGACCTGCAGAAGGCCGTCCAGGACGTCGTGGACGTCGGCTTCGCCGGGATACAGATGCGGGTGTACGACGAGAGCGGGGAGTGGGCCGGCAGCGCCGGGGTGCACAAGCTGGGTGGGAGCGCGAAGCCGTCCACCGAAGGGCAGTTCTGGATCGGCAGCACCACCAAGACCTTCGTCGCGACGCTGGTGCTGCACCTGGTCGACGACGGCGCGATCGGGCTGGACTCCCCAGTGGCCGAGCACCTGCCCCGGTTCGGCCTGGACGAGCAGATCACCGTACGGATGCTGCTCCAGCACACCAGCGGCCTCTACAACTGCACCGGTGAGTTGGACGCCAACGGGACGTTCGTACCCGGGCTGCCGTCGGTCGGCAAGGCGTGGGTGGAAAACCGGTTCCACAACTACCGACCGGACGAGCTGGTGCGGTTCGCGCTGACGAAGCCGGCGCGGTTCGAGCCCGGCACCGACCAGAGCTACTCCAACACCAACTACACGCTGGCCGCCCTGCTGGTCGAGGCGCTCAGCGGCCGCTCGTACGCCGAGGAGATGCAGCGGCGGATCCTGCGGCCGCTCGGACTGCGGGACACCGTGGTGCCGGGCGACTCGCCGGACATCCCCGGCCCGCACGCCCACGGCTACTACCGCTACCAGGACGGCGAGGAGTGGAAGGTCGTGGACGTCTCCCGGCAGAACTCCTCGCTGCTGACCGGCTCCGGTGACATGATCTCCACCACCCGCGACCTGCACGTCTTCTTCGCCGCACTGCTCGGCGGCCGCCTCCTCCCGGCCGCACTGCTGGACGAGATGCGGACACCGCACGGCCCGCTCGGCTACGGACTCGGGCTGTTCGTCCAGGACCTGGGCCCGGAGGGCGGCGGCGTCACCATCGTCCACCACAACGGCGGCGCCCCCGGCGGCTACGGCGCACTGATGATCAGCACCCCGGACGGGAGCCGGACCCTCACCGCCGGACTGACCACCGGCGACTCGGACGCGGACCCGGCGAAGGAGTTCCCGAAGGCGCTCAACGGGCTGATCACGGCGGTGTTCTGCCGCTGACTCCCTCGCCTCGACCGGTCGCCCGGCATCAACGAGTGGCCGTGACTCCGTTGCTACGGGAAGACGGGGGCGCCGGTGTCATCGATCCACGGTTGCCGACCCGGCTGCCGGCCAACCATCGCCCATACGGCGTGCGCCGCCGCGAACTTCACGTCGTCAGGGCCCGTGTCCACCGGCGAGGTCACGATCTCGACGACGGACACGGACAGCCCGCGGCTCTCCTCGGGAAGCTGTGCCAGCGCATACCGGACGCCGTCCAGTGCCTCTGCTCGAAACTGCTCATCACCGACCTGGACGGCACCGACGGTGGGCCCGTATGACCGAACGCGCCATCCGGACACGTCCGCGCCCACCTGGACAGCGGGCTCGGCCGACGCCTCTCCGCTCACCGTGACCTGGGCGAAACGTGCCCACCGGCTCGTCTGACGGAGCAGCTTGTAGCTTCCTTCCACGCCCGACATCTTCTCCGACGCCCGGACCGCACGCGCCTCCCCCCTCGGGGTGCTTACGGGCCGGGCCCTGGCTAGAACGATGCCTTGACCGCTTCGTCCACCCGGCCGACGGCCTCCTGTTGGAACTGCTGGTCGTAGCTGCGGCGGATCTCCTCGACGGCGGCGCCCGCCGGCTTCGCCTGCGGGGTCGGGTACAGCAGGGTGACCAGGTAGGAGCGTTCGTGCTCGATGACGCCGAAGCGGTCGCGGTACTGGCCGCGTGCCTGTTCGACACTGAGACCGTCGGGGAAGCGAGGGGTGATCACCGAGTCGACGAAGTCCTGGAACTCCTGGTCGGTGACGGCGGGACCGCCGTCCGGCCGCTCGGTGCCGAAGAACAGCTCGGTCCGGGTGTACGGATCGTGCGGCGCGGTCGGGGTGCCCGCCGCGCCAGCGACGGGGGCGAGAGCCGCACCCGTCATCAGTACGGCGGCGCCGGCGAGCAGCCCGGCCCAGGTTCTGGTTTCCATGATGTGGTCAACGGCCGGACCGGCCGAAGGATGCAGTGCTTCAGCCGCCTGGGCGAAGGCTACCGGCGTCGCTGCCACGTGCTCCGGGTGAGCTCGTACTCGACCTCGCCGTGTTCGGACCCGGGGATCGGGTGCGGCCAGTCCCCGGTGAAGTTCCGGAGGAACGACAGGCCGGACTTCTCCATCACGCGCCGGGAGCGGGAGTTGACGGCCATGGTGTTGGCGGTGACCCGCTCGACGCCGAGGTCGGTGAAGCCCTTGTCGATCAGCGCGCGCGAGCCCTCGGTGGCGTAACCCTTGCCCCAGGCCGTGCGGTTCAGCCGGTAGCCGAGTTCGACGACGGCGGGGGTGTCTTCGTCGAGGGGGCGGAACTCGAACCAGCCGAGGAAGTGGCCGGTGGCCCTCTCCTCGGCGGCCCAGAAGCCACGGGTGCCCAAGCAGGCGTGGTCGTGGAGGAGGCGCGGCAGGACCCGGGTCTCGACGGTCTCCCGGCTGGTCGGCTCACCGCCGTTGATGAAGCGCATGACCTCGGGGTCGTTGTCGAGCGCGTGGAGGTGGTCGGTGTCGCCTGCGGTGAACGGGCGCAGCAGGAGCCGTGCGGTCTCAAGGAAGACGTGCATGGCGGTGATCCTGGCTGCCCGGTGAGCGGCGTGCCACCGGATATCCGCGTCCCGGCGACGGGCAGGGGCGGGCCAGCACCGTGATCAACCTCCTCGCGCTGCTGCGCGAGTTCAAGCGGACCCGGCGTCGAGTGTGACCGGGCTGCTGTTCCTCGTCCGCGCGGCTGCCGTAGTCGGGGGAGGGTGCCAAGTTTGCTCCCGGCGGTTCCGGGAGCGTCACACCGGGTGACAGGCGCGGGGGCCCCGCCCACCGGAGCGGGGCCCGCGCCGGGGTGTCGGTCCCCGTTCCTAAGCTCAGCGGCATGCCAGATGCCTACACCGTGTTGTGGACCCAGGACACCTGCCGCGAACTGCGCAAGGAGGGCCGCGCGGGTCAGCGGCCGCCCGTCGCCTTCAGCGGGGTGCACCAGTCGCTGCCCGCCTGGTCGGGCGCCCGAGTCGGGGACGAGGTGTACGCGCTGCACGTCAAGCAGTGCGAGGTGTTCGTGGTGAGCCGGATGCGGATCGTCGACCGCGAACGCGGCGACTGCTGCGGCGCCGAGCCGGAGACCTGGCGGGACCCGGCGTTCCCCGGGCACGCCGACTGGCGGATGCTCGGTGCCGGCGGCTGCGGCGCCGACGCCGTCCACGTGGACGCCACGCCGGTCCGCTTCGACCAGCGGATACCGGGCGACCTCCTGCCGCGCCTGACCTGGCGCAACCGCCGGAACCAGACTCGGGGGCTGAAGTACGTGGTGGACGGACGCCTCGAACGCTTCGTCAGCCTCCAGGGCTTCTACCGGCTGACCCCGGAGTCGGCCGACGAGCTGGCGGAGCTCGTCGGGGCCTGAGGGCGTCGGGCCGTCAGGCCGCGCCCAGCGCCTCGGCCACGGCCGCACGCACGGCCGGGCTGGTTGTGCAGGAAGTCGGGCCGGTCGACTTCCCGCGCGACCAGTCGCCCTAACCCTTCACGGGCTCCAGGCGGAGGTGTTGGTGCGGCCAGGGTGGGGGTTCCTCGGCGGGGCCGAACCAGAGGCGGAGGTCCTCGCCGGTGCGGACGGGGAGCTGGGGGAAGTCGTTCTCGGCGTGTTCGGTGCGGTGGAGGGCGTGCTCGGGGCCGAGGTGGCGGGCGGCCCAGGTGTCGAAGGCGGCTGCATCGGCGGGGTGGCAGATGGTGGCGCGCAGCTCGCGGCCGTCCGTCGGCAGTGCGAAGCCGGGGCCGCGAAGCAGCAGGACGTCGTCGCTGTCGACCATGGTCGCGTTGGCGGCGTCGCGGTGCTCCCGCCAGACGGGGCCGTAGTAGAAAGCCTCCAGCGCGCGGCGGCGCTCCGCCATCGACGGGAAGGCGCGCAGCCAGACGAAGCGGTCCGGGTCGTCCAGGTCGCGGAAGCGGCCGCCGACGGTGATGCCGACCGCCTCCTGGCCGGTCACGAACTCCCGCTCGAACAGCTCGATCAGGGTGTCCCGGGCGCCGGGGTGCAGCGTGTACCGGCGCAGTTCGACGATGAGGCTCATGCGTCGCCCAGCCCGTCGAAGGCCGGACCGGTGCGGGTGAGGTCCATGGTCCAGTTGAGTTCCCAGGAGCGGCCGCCGTCGGCGGAGAACTCCTGCTCCCAGCGGGCGCTGTCCGGGCCGAGGCGGTACCAGGTGAAGTGCACCCGGATCGGCCGGCCGTCGAGGGTGTCCTCGCCGTGGAAGTCGCCCCGGTCACCGGTGAAGCCGCCGATCACCGGGGGATCGAGCCGGCCGGTCCGGCTGTCGGACCAGTGGATCGACCACTGCCCGGTCTCCCGGTCGAACAGCCGCAGGGTGACGCCCCGGCGGCCGCGGGTGGGGAAGGTGATCTCGTCGATGTTGCCCGCGCCCCCGAGCAGCGGCCGGATCACCGAGTGGCCGGGGAACTCCTCCCAGGTCCCGTCACCGGAGAGCGGTGCGGTGAGACGGCGGTTGGCCACGTCCCAGGAGCCGTGCAGGAAGTCGAAGTCGTTCATGCGCCGCAGGCTAGGGGCACTCCACTGACAACCCCTGTCAGTGGATACTGGGCGATGTGCGCGCGAGCCGACTGGTCAACCTGCTGCTCCTCCTCCAGAACCGGGGCCGGATGACCGCCCGGCAGCTGGCCGAGGAGCTGGAGGTCTCCGCCCGGACGGTCTACCGCGACGTCGAGGCGCTCGCCGCCGCCGGGATCCCGCTGTACGGCGAGGCCGGGCACGCGGGCGGCTACCGGCTGGTCGACGGCTACCGGACCCGTCTCACCGGGCTGACCGCCGACGAGGCGCAGGCCGTCTTCCTGGCCGCACTCCCGGGCACCGCCGCCGAACTCGGCCTCGGTGAGGCGCTCGCGACCGCCCAGCTCAAGCTGACGGCTGCTCTCCCGGCCGAGCTGCGCGAGCACGCCGGACGGATCCAGAAGCGCTTCCTGCTGGACGCCCCCGGCTGGTACGGCGACGCGGACGAGACCCCGCACCTGGCGGCCGTCGCCGCCGCGGTCTGGGCGCGCCGGGCGGTGGTGCTGCGGTACCGGCGCTGGCGGGCGCCGGAGGAGATCGAGCGCCGGGTGGAGCCGTACGGGCTGGTGCTCAAGGCGGGCCGCTGGTACCTGGTGGCCGGAGGGCCGTCCGGGACGCGCACCTACCGGGTCGACCAGATCATCGAACTCGGCTCGCAGCGCGAGGAGTTCGCGGTGCCGGAGGGATTCGTGCTGGCCGCGTACTGGCGGGGCTACCTGGCGGACTTCCGGGCCCGGCTGCACACCGGTGAGGCGCTGGTGCGGCTGACCCCGGAGGGCGCCCGCCGCCTCGGGGTGACGCCGGCGGAGGACGGCTGGACGCAGGCCCGGGTGCCGATCGAGTCGGTCGACCACGCCCACGGGGAGTTCCTGCGGCTGGGTGCCGAGGTCGAGGTCCTGGAGCCGGCCGAACTCCGCGACCGCATCGCGGGGACGGTCAGGTCGCTCGCCGCCCGCTACGACGGCTGAGCGCTCAGAGGCCGACGAAGTGGTCGAACTCGCCGTCCTTGGCGCCCAGGATCCAGGCGTTGAGCTTGGTGCGGGTGGTGGTGACGACCAGCTCGGGGTTGTCGGACTCGCGGATGTAGACGAACTCGCCCTCGGAGGCGATCTCCAGCCAGTTGGCCTGGTCGGTGCTGAAGCTCGACCTCTGCCAGTCGAGCTGCTCCGTGCGCTCCATGCGTACCCCTCCTGATCGTTCACGACGGCCGCAACGAGGGTACTGCTCAACGAAAGAACGCAGCGGCATCGTTTCGGTCATGTCAATTCGTACGGGTCGTTGTGCTATTCCATTGGGGTGTCAGTCGTTCCTACACTGAGACCCCGCCGCACGGGGGCTGCGGGAGGCAGGTTGCCGACGGGCCCGGGGGAGGCACGTGTGACTGACCGGGGCTGGGACGAGGACGAGGCCCGGCCGTACTTCTTCCTCTCCTACGCGCACACCCCCAAGTCCGGTGCGCGCGGTGCCGGCGACCCGAACCACTGGGTCCGGCAGCTGTACCGGGACCTCTGCGAGGCGGTGCTGCAACTCACCACCGTCCCGGCCGGGGTTCCGGTCGGATTCATGGACGAGTCCATGCACCAGGGCGAGTTGTGGGCCGAGCGGCTGTCCGAGGAGCTGGCGAGCTGCCGGGTGTTCGTGCCGCTGTACTCGCCGCGGTACTTCAACAGCGTTCCGTGCGGCCAGGAGTGGCACGCCTTCACCCGCCGCCCGGTGTACCCGGCGACCATCGACGCCGAGCGCACCAGCGGCATCGTCCCGGTGCTGTGGGCGCCGATGAGCCGCTACCGGCTGCCCAAGGTGGCCAGCGAACTCCAGTTCAACCACGCCGGGTTCGGGCCCGACTACGCCACCGAGGGCCTGTACGCGCTGATGAAGCTCAGCTACTTCCGCGCCGCCTACGAGCTGGCCGTGCACCGGCTGGCCGCGCGGATCGTGCAGGTGGCGGAGGAGACGGTGATCCCGGTCGGGCGCAGGCTGGACTTCAACTCGCTGCCCAGCGCCTTCAACGTGACCGCCCCGACCAAGCAGCTGCGGATCTCCGTACTCACCTACCACCAGGGCGAGTTGCCGCCCGACCGCAACCCCGACTTCTACGGCGCCCGGCGCACCGACTGGCACCCCTACCGCCCGGCCGGGTCACCGATCGCCCAGCACGCGGTGCGCCTGGCCCGGCAGTTGGGGTTCCAGCCGACGGTGCACGAGTTCGACGACGAGGTCGAGTCGATCATCGAGGGCAACGCCGAGGCCCCCGGGCTGCTGCTGCTGGACCGGTGGGCGCTGCGCGACCCGCACCGGCGCGAGCTGGTCCGCCGCTTCGACCGCTGCGACGCCACCTGGGTGAGCGTGCTGGAGCCGTGGAACAGCGACGACCCCGAGTGCGACGGCGGCGGCCACGAACTGGTCGAGCTCAGCGACCAGACCCTGCGGATCACCCGGCGGGCCGGCCGCCCGAGCTTCCTCGGGGTGACCGGCCCGACCGGGCTGAGCACCCTGGAGGACTTCGACGACGCGCTGCCCCGGGCGGCGATGAAGGCCAAGTACGCCTTCGAGGGCCGCACCAGAGCCGAACCCGAGGACCCGCCGACGCCCCGGCCGAGCCTGCGGGAGGCCTTCCGGCGAGGGCCGGGGGCGTACGGGCCGGACGGCTTCGGCGGACACCGGCCCGACCAGTACGGTCCGGAACCCGTCGACCGGGACCACGACCCGGACGACGGGACCGACCACCGCAACGCCCGTACCAACGACCCCCGCGACACCCGCGACGACCGTGACGACGGCGATGACCCCGATGCTGGGATGGCGCCCTTGGGAGGACCGCACCGATGAGTGACAACACCACCAGGAACTTCCGCGTCGGCGCCGCCGAGCTGGCCGCCGCGCGAGAGGCCGCCCGGCAGGCCGCGGAGCAGGACCGCCAGGGCCGGATCATCACCTTCTACTCCTACAAGGGCGGCACCGGCCGCACCATGGCCCTCGCCAACACCGCCTGGATCCTCGCCGCCAACGGCTTCCGGGTGCTCACGGTGGACTGGGACCTGGAGGCCCCCGGCCTCGCCAAGTTCTTCCACCCCTTCCTCGACCCGGCCTCCCTGGCCGGCACCACCGGGATGATGGACCTCATCGCCGAGTACCGCGAGGAGGCGCTGCGCCCGGTCGAGCACGCCGAGGGCTGGCACCTGGACTTCGCCCGGGTGCACCCGCACGCGCTGTCGCTGTCCTGGCCGCACTTCCCGTCCGGCGGCAGCCTGGACTTCCTCTCCGCGGGCCAGTTCAACCGCGACTACTCCGAGGCCGTCACCCACCTCGACTGGGACATCTTCTACGACCGCTTCGACGGCGGGCAGTTCTTCGACGCGCTCAAGGCCGACATGTCCAAGCGCTACGACTACGTGCTGATCGACTCCCGCACCGGCCTGTCCGACATCGCCGAGATCTGCACCGTCCAGATGCCCGACGACCTGGTGGTCTGCTTCACCCTCAGCGACCAGTCCATCGACGGCGCCTCCCGGATCGCCCAGCACATCCACGACCGCTACCGCGACCGCGGCATCCGCATCCTGCCCGTCCCGATGCGCATCGACGAGGGCGAGAAGGAGAAGGCGGACGCCGGCCGCGCCCTCGCCCGGGTGCGCTTCGACGGCCTGCCGGCCGGCCTGAGCGGCGAGGAACTCGCGGGTTACTGGGGCTCGGTGGAGATCCCGTACCGGCCGTTCTACGCCTACGAGGAGATCCTCGCGACCTTCGGCGACCAGACCGGCACCCCCACCTCGATGCTCGCCGCCTGCGAGCGGCTCACCTCCGTGATCACCGAGGGGCGGGTCACCGGCCTGCCACCGGTCGACGAGGAGGTGCGGCTGCGCTACGTCGACGCCTTCACCCGCCGCCGCCCGTCCGTCCCCGCCGACCTCTACCTGTCCTACGTGCCCGAGGACCGGATGTGGGCGGACTGGATCGAGTCCGTGCTGACCCGGGCCGGCTTCCGGGTGCTGCCGCGCGACCTCAGCGCCGGCACCGACCCGCGCGAGGAGACCGAGCGCGGCATCGACTCCGCCTACCGCACCGTCGCGGTGCTCTCGCCCGCCTACCAGCGCTCCCCGCAGGCCCGGGCGCTGTGGGAGTCGGTGGTCAACTCCGACCCCTCCGGCACCCGGCGTCAGCTGCTGCCGGTGCGCGTCGGCGACGTCCGGCTCACCGCGCCGTTCAGCAACCGCAACCCCGTCGACCTGGTCGGCCGCGACGAGGCGCAGTCCGTCCAGAGCCTGCTGCGGGCGCTGGGCCGCGGCGAGGCCCCGCTCGGCGACGCCCCCAGCGGCGGCCCGCGCTTCCCCGGCAGCAAGCCCTCGGTCTGGGACGTGCCGCCGCGCAACCCCTCCTTCACCGGCCGCGCCGCCGTCCTGGAGCAGCTGCGCAACCAGCTGCGCGGCGGCATGGCGGCCGTCCTGCCCACCCCGCAGACCCTGTACGGGCTCGGCGGCGTCGGCAAGACCCAGGTCGCGCTGGAGTACGCCCACCGCTTCATGTCCGACTACGACCTGGTCTGGTGGATCGACGCCGAGCAGACCGAGCTGGTCGCCCCCGCGCTCGCCGAACTCGCCCGCCGTCTCGGCCTGCGGGTCGGCGACTCCGTCACCGAGGCCGCCGAGGCCGCCCGGGAGGCGCTGCGCCGCGGCGTGCCCACCTCCCGCTGGCTGCTGATCTTCGACAACGCCGACGAGCCCAGCGAGATCCGCCGCTTCTTCCCCGGCGGCTCCGGCCACATCCTGGTCACCTCCCGCAACCAGGCCTGGACCGGGCACGCCGAGGCGCTGGAGGTCGACGTCTTCACCCGCGGCGAGAGCGTCGAGCACCTGTGCCGGCGCGCCCGCAGCCTCTCCCGGGCGGACGCCGACCGGGTCGCCGAGGCCGTCGGCGACCTCCCGCTGGCCGTCGAGGTTGCCGCCGCATGGCTGGACACCACCGGTACCCCGGTGGACACCTACGTCAACCAGTTGCACGCCGAGGCCGCCCGCGCCCTCGCCGTCGACCACCCCACCGACTACCCCACCCCGGTCGCCGCGACCTGGAACGTCTCGATCGGACGGCTGCGCCAGCAGTCCCCGGCCGCCGTGCGGCTGCTCCAGCTGTGCGCCTTCTTCGCGCCCGAGCCGATCTCCATGAACCTCTTCTACAGCGACCAGATGATCCGGGCGCTGGTGAAGTACGACGCCGACCTCAGCGACAAGTTCATGCTCGGCAAGGTCATCCAGGCGATCGGCCGCTACGCCCTGGCCAAGGTCGACGCCGGCAGCAACAGCTTCCAGGTGCACCGGCTCGTCCAGGCGGTGATCCGGGCCGGGATGAGCGACGAGGAGCAGGAGACCGCCGTCCACGAGGTGCACCGCATCCTCACCGGCGCCCGGCCCGTCCTCGGCGACACCGACGACCCGGCCAACTGGCCCGCCTTCGACGAGATCTGGCCCCACCTGTCGCCCTCCAAGGCCCACAACTGCGACGAGGCCGACACCCGCCAGCTGCTCATCGACCGCGTCCGCTACCTGTGGAAGCGCGGCGAACTCGACCGCGCCCGCGACCTCGGCCACGCTCTGGACACCGAGTGGACCGGCAAGCTCGGCGAGGACGACCGGCAGACCCTGCTGCTGCGCTTCCAGCTCGCCAACGTGTTGCGTTCCCAGGGAAGTTACGCCGAGGCGCTGGCGTTGGACGAAGCCACCCTGGAGCGCCAGCGGGCACTGCTCGGCGAGCACCACCCGTACACCCTGATGACGGCCGGCTCACTCGGCGCCGACCGCCGGGCGCTCGGCCGCTTCCAGGCCGCGCTCGACCTCGACCGGGAGATCCTCGACCAGTTCCGCGAGTTGTTCGGGGACGACAACCCGCGCACGCTCTCCATGGCGAACAACCTGGCGATCGACTACCGCCTCGTCGGCGAGAGCGAGGCCGCCCGCGAACTCGACCAGGAGACCCTGGACCGGCGCACCGCCGTGCTCGGACCCAAGCACCCGTACACCCTCATCACCAAGTCCGCCCTCGCCCGGGACCTGCGCGAACTCGGCGACTACCGCGGCTCGGTCGAGCTGCTCCAGGAGGTCACCGCGGACTTCGGCGACGGCCTGGACCCGGGCCTGCCCGAGAGCCTGCGCAACGCCAAGTCCCTGGCCGTCTCACTGCGCCGGATGGGCCAGCTCGCCGAGGCCCGCCGGATCACCAAGGAGACCTACGAACGCTACCTGGAGCGCTACGGCGCCGATGCCCCCGACGCGCTGGCCTGCGCGCTCAACCTGGCCGCCGACCACAGCGCCTTCGGCGACAAGGAGGCCGCCCGCGACCTGTGCGCCACCGTCTACGACGGCCACCGGCGGCTGTTCGGCGACGACCACCCCTTCACCCTGGCCTGCGCCAACAACCTCGGCATCTACCTGCGCGGCAGCGGCGACGTCCGGGGCGCCATCGAGACCGGCCGGGCCACCGTCGAGGGTCTGACCCGATCGGCCGGGCCGGACCATCCGTACACCCTCAACGCGATGATCAACCTGGCCAACGCCTACGGCGACGACGGGCAGACCGAACTCGCCGAGGAACTCGGCCGGGCCGCGTACGCGGGACTGTGCGCGCGCTACTCCTCGCAGCACCCGGACGCGGTGGCCTGCGAGGCCAACCTGGCGATCACCCTGCGGGCGGCCGGCCGGCACACCCAGGCCGCCGAACTGCGCGCCCGGGCGATCTCCGAGCTGATCCGGCAGTTCGGCGAGGAGCACCCCAACACGGTGGCCGCGCGGGGCTGGAAGCGGATCAACCGCGACCTGGAGCCGCAGCCGGTGTGACCGGGGGGAGGGGCGGGGTACCCTGCCGAACCATGGATATTCCGCCCCCGGTCCTGGTCACCCGGCGCCCCGCGCCCGGCGTCCTCGAACGGCTCACCGCCCGGTACGCCGCCACCTGCCGCGAGAGCGACCGGGAACCGGAGCGGGCCGAACTGCTCGACGCCGTCCGCGGCCGCCGGGCCGTGCTCACCACCCTGAACACCCGGGTGGACGCCGAGTTCCTGGACGCGGCCGGCCCGCAGCTGGAGATCGTCGCCAACCACGCCGTCGGCTACCACAACATCGACCTCGCGGCCTGCGCCGAACGCGGCGTGGTGGTCACCAACACCCCCGGCGTGCTCACCAACGCCACCGCCGAGACCGCCTGGGCGCTGCTGCTGGCCGCCACCCGCCGGCTCGGCGAGGGCGAGCGGCTGCTGCGCTCCGGCACGCCCTGGACCTGGAGCCCCAACTTCCTGCTCGGCCTGGAACTGGCCGGTACCCCGCTCGGCGTGCTCGGCATGGGCCGGATCGGGCAGTCGGTGGCCCGCCGGGCCAAGGCCTTCGACATGCCTGTCAGCTACCACAACCGCCGCGAACTGCCCGCCGAGCAGGCCGACGGTGCCCGGTGGAAGCCGTTGGAGGAACTGCTCGCCACCTCCACCGTGCTGGTCGTCACCTGTCCGTGCACCGAGGAGACCCGGCACCTGCTGGACGCCCGCCGACTGGCCATGCTGCCGCCCGGGGCGGTGGTGGTCAGCATGACCGCCGGCGTGGTGGACGAGGAGGCGCTGGCCGCCGCGCTGGAGTCCGGGGCGTTGTTCGCCGCCGCCGTCGACAACTTCGAGCACGAGCCCGACGTCCCGTCCGCGCTGCTCGCCCAGGAGCGCGCGGTGCTGGTGCCGCACCTGGGCAGCGCCACCGTCCGCACCCGGCAGGCGATGGGCGACCTGGCGGTGGACAACATCCTCGCGGTGCTGGACGGTTCCGAGCCGCTGACCCCGGTGAAGCCCTGACCGGTGCCCGGTGAGGCCCTAACCGGCCGCCCAGGCCAGGGCCGTGGTCATCACCCGGAACGCCCCGAAGTGCGCGGCGCCGGGCTCCAGGAAGAGCTCGGCGCCCGGGATGTGGTCGGCCAGCCAGCGGGAGTGGTCGACCGGCGAGAACTGGTCGTCGGCGCCGTGCCACAGCCAGGTCGGCACCCCGATCGACCCGACGTCGAAGCCCCAGTCGGCGGTGAAGGCCAGCACGTCGTCGATCCAGCCGTCGGCGCCGTGCCGGAAGGCCTCCCGGTAGTTGCTCTGCAGCATCCGCCGCAGCCCGCTGTCCGCCACCACCTCCCGGTCGGTGCCGGTGAGTTCGGTGCGCAGCCCGTTCAGCAGCCGGACCGGGTCGTCCTTGATCTGCCGGGAGCGGAACTCCATCGCGTCGGCGATCCGGCCGTGCCCGCGCTCGGCCTCCCGGTAGGCGCGTACGTTGGACGGGGTCATCCCCGCGTACCAGTCCAGGCCGGTCGCGTTGCGCGGCGCCAGCCCCACCAGCACCGCCACCCGGCTGACCCGCTCCGGCAGCATCGCCGCGCAGGCCAGCGCGTGCGGGCCGCCGCCGGAACGGCCCAGCACCGCGAAGCCGTCCAGGCCGAACTCGTCCGCGATGGTGCGCACGTCGGCCGCCGCGTGCGACACCCGGCGGCCGAACAGCCGCGTCGAGTCGCCGTAGCCGGGCCGGTCGTAGGAGATCAGCCGCACCCCCAGCCGGTACAGCACGGTGCTGCGCGGGTGCGGGCCGACCCGGCTGCCGGGCATGCCGTGCAGCAGGAACACCGGACGGCCGCGCGGGTCGCCGAGGGACTCGACGGCCAGGGCCCGGCCGTCCGACGTCTTGACCATCCGTAACGCCACGCGTTCCTCCTCAGTGCTCCCGGTCGGTGGTGGTGCGCACCTCCCGGCGGGCCTGCCAGGTGGTGTGCTCGCGGGACACCGCGTCCTCGGCGTCCCGGGCCAGCCGGGCCCAGATCTCCTCGGCGTCCGCCGACTCCAGGTCCAGCCGGGCGAGTTGGAGACGGATCAGCTCCAGCTCCTCGGCCGCCAGGCCGTACGCGGCGGCCAGCGGGCGGTACTGGCGCAGCTGCGCCCAGGCCGTCACCGAGGCGGCCACCGCCGAGACCGTGCCCAGCGCGTCGTAGGTGAACGCGCCGAGCGCCCGCAGCACCGCCAGCGCCAGGCCCAGCGCCGGCAGCAGCACGCCCAGCACGCCGGTCCAGTACCCGGCGCGGGCGCAGTAGCGGGCCTTGCTGCGGTACCAGTCGTGCTGCACCCGGATCCGCTCGTTCAGGTACACCTCCCGGCGCACCGCCAGCGGCTGCCCGCGCAGGTCGCGCATGGCCTCGGTGATCTCGACCCCGTTCGCCGGGACGGCCACCGGACCGTCCCGGAAGGCGCCCAGCACCCGGGTGAGCTGGAAGCGGTACAGCCCCTCGGCGTCCGGCAGGCTGCGCGGCGGAGGCTGGTAGGCGTCCGCCCGGACGGCGAACTTCCAGGCCAGCGTCTTCACCGACTCGGCGGCCGCCCGGCCCTGGTACCACAGGCCCTGCGGGTTCTGCCGGCTGATCACCACCGCCAGCGCCATCGCCCCCAGGTAGCCGGCGGCGGCCGGCCAGGCCCACGGCTCGCCGTCGGCGGAGCCGGTCGCGGCGGCGACCAGCAGCAGGGCCAGCTCCCAGGCCGAGAGCAGCACCGCGCGGCGCTGGCCGCGCAGCGAGGCCGCGTCGGCGGCCCAGAAGAACTCGGGCAGCAGTTCCCGCTCGCGCACCCACCCGGTCCGTCCCGCACCAGACGCCATGCTCGGCCCCCACCCGTCGCTCCGGTCCCTCCGCTCTCCTGCCCCGGGCGGCTTCCCGGTACGCCTGGCGCGGGCCGGGGCGGTCGGCAATGGCCGGGAAGGCCCGGTGGATTGTCCGGTACGTTCCGTGGTCGCATCGGCACCCCGCGTCATGGCGGGTGCCGACGGATGGACGGCGGTCAGTAGGTGTAGAAGACGCGCTCGGCGTTGTCGGCCATCTGCGCGGCGTTCCACTCGGTGCCCCCCGGGACGTTGCCGGAGCGGAACAGCGGCGGTGCGGGGGCGGCCCCGGCGGCCGCCCGGTCCGCCAGCCGGCCGACCGCCGACGCGACCACGGCCTGCATCAGCGCGCTGGTGACGATGGTGGAGACCGGGCCGAAGGAGGTCTCGGCGCCGGGGTGGGACAGCTCGCCGTCGCCGACCGCGATCTTGTTGTCCAGCACCACGTCGCAGTGGTCCTTCAGATAGGTGCCGGAGGGGTGCGCCGAGGGCACCTCGCCCGGGTAGGCCAGCGAGGTCACCCCGATCACTTTCAGCCCGCGGTCCCGGGCGTACCGGGCCAGCTCGACCGGCATCACCTGGCGGCCGGACAGCGAGATCAGGAACAGCAGGTCCCCGCTGGTCGCCGGGGTCAGGTCCAGGGCCGAGGTGGCGAGCCCGGAGACCCGCTCCAGCGCGCTGGACAGCGGCGCGGGCACCGTCGTCACCCCGGCCGTCCCCGGCACGTTCAGCAGGTTCATCGGGACCAGCCCGCCGGCCCGGTAGACCACGTCCTGGGCCGGCAGCGAGGAGTGCCCGGCGCCGAAGGTGAAGACCCGGCGGCCCTCGGCGATCGCCTCGGCCAGCAGGGCGGCCGCCGCCTCGATGCTGTCGGCCTCCTCCTCGCGGACCCGGTTCAGGTGGGCGATCGCGGCGTCGAAGTACCTGCCGACCAGGTCGTTCATCGGTTGCCTTCGCTCTCTGCCGGTGAGGGAGCCGGCCGGGCGGGGCGGCCGGAGTGGTCCGGACCGCCAGTGGAGAAAGCTACGGCGAGCACGCTCGCGCCCCGGCGGTACCGCTGTCAACAGGAACGAAAACCGCTACCGGAACCTCCCGGGCGGGCCCGGTTGTCGGTGCGGTACGTCAGAATTGGCGGTGAGGACACCGAAGAACGGAGCCAGCGGCGATGTCTGGGCTGATCGACACCACTGAGATGTACCTTCGCACCATCCTGGAGCTGGAGGAAGAGGGCATCGTCCCGATGCGCGCCCGGATCGCGGAGCGCCTGGAGCAGAGCGGCCCCACGGTCAGCCAGACGGTCGGCCGGATGGAGCGCGACGGGCTGCTCCAGGTCGCCGGGGACCGCCACCTCGAACTCACCGAGGAGGGCCGCCGGCTCGCCGTGCGCGTCATGCGCAAGCACCGCATCGCCGAGTGCCTGCTCGTCGACGTGATCGGCCTGGAGTGGGAGCAGGTGCACGAGGAGGCCTGCCGCTGGGAGCACGTGATGAGCGAGACGGTCGAGCGCAAGGTGCTCGCCATGCTCGGCCACCCGACCCAGTCCCCGTACGGCAACCCGATCCCGGGCCTGGACGAGCTCGGCGACACCAAGGCCGAGGGCGAGGGCTTCGACGCCGCGCTCGTCCCGCTGGACTCCGTCAAGCCCGGCGAGGCCGGTGCGGACGTGGTGGTCCGCCGGATCGGCGAGCCGATCCAGACCGACAGCGCGCTGATGAGCACCCTGCGCCGGGCCGGCATCCGGCCGGGCTCCACGGTCAAGGTGACCACCGGCGTCGGCGGCGTGCTGGTCGGCAGCGGCGAGAACGCCGCGGAGCTGGGCAAGGACATCGCCCAGCACGTGTTCGTCGCCCAGGGCTGAGGCCTCCGGCCCGGCCGTTCCTCCGTGCCAACGGTCAGGGCCCGCTGCTCCCCGTGCAGCGGGCCCTTCCCGTCCTCCCCCGTTCCCTCCCGATCCCCTCCACCCCTCCCGCTCCCTCCCGGTCCCCTCCACCGCCTCGCCCGGCTTCCCCGTCCGAGCGACCCTTCCGGCGTCCCCTCGCACCGCAATTCCTCCCCTCGGTCGATCATGGCAATCCTTGAGCGCTGTCACTCGTACGAGGGGCTTTTCCGGTTGACCAGTGGGTAGACCGAGGCCTTATCCGCGCATGCGCATGACGGGCCCCATCTCCGGTGGGAGACAAGGCCCGTCACTCGTGCGCGTTGTGTCGCGCGGTGCTCGCCCTCACCCGATCGGCTCAGGGCGGCAGGATTCGGGAGCCGCCGCCGGGTCAGACCCCGGCCGGCTGGGCGGGCTGGAACTGCTGGGCGGGCGCCTCGCGGCCGCAGGCGTAGGCCAGCGGGCTGATCAGCTCGGCGGCGTCCGGCAGCCAGCGGTTGGACTCGGAGGGGGAACGGGCCCACTGGGCGTAGCCGGTGGAGCCGATCCGCGACGGCGGGGCGACGGTCCAGTCCCCCTCGCCGCGGGCGACCAGGTCCAGCCGTCCGGGCGGCCAGCCCAGCTTGCGGAGCATCTCCGGCAGCTTGGCCGCGACCCCGGGCAGCACCAGGAAGTGCAGCCGCCGCCCGACCCGCCCGGGCGAGGAGGGCAGCACCGCGACCGGGCCGAGCTGGAGGTCCATCCGCTCCATCCGGGCCAGCGCCAGGCACCCGGCCGTCTCCGGCACGTCCAGCACGTCGAAGGACCGGCCGGTGGGCAGCAGGATCGAGGCCCTTGGCCGTTCGGTCCACCAGCGCCGCACCGCGCCCGGCCCGGCGCTCGCCCTGCGCGCCCAGTCCGCGTCCATCGGGTGGGCGCCCGGCAGCGCGCAGCGGGGGTCGCCGCAGGAGCAGCGGGCGGGCCCGTCGCCGTCGATCAGCCAGGCGCCCGGGGCCACCTCCCAGTGGCGGTTCTCGGCGTAGCCGACGGCTTCGATCAGCAGCGGGGGCGGGCCGGCGTTCTCGTCCTGGCCGGGGGCGTCGGGGATGTCTTCCACGGGCTGCTCAACTACCGTCCGTGAGGCGGGTTACGGCCCCGGGGCCCCCGGTCGGCCGCATCCCGGCAATGTCACCCGAACCGGTGACTCAGGCGAGTTGGGGCGGGCGGAGGCAGGCGCAGCGGGGGCGCACGGAAGCATTCCCCAGGGCGCGCGGGGGGTGCGGTTCGTCACCGTGGGTATCCCGCTGACGTTGCTGATCGCTAACCTGGTGTCAGATTCCTTGCCCGGTCGGACAGTCGGCAACAGATCAGCACATCGTCGCCCGCCGGCCGGGACCGGAGGGTGTGGGGAGGCGAAGCCCAATGGCCGCGAGACCACTCGTCGCACGACAGCCCAACGAGCGCCTGCAGCAGCTGATCCAGGAGGCCAGCTGCTCCAACGCCGGCCTGGCCCGCAGGGTCAACCTGTGCGGCGCGGAGCACGGACTGGACCTGCGCTACGACAAGACCTCCGTCGCCCGCTGGCTGCGCGGTCAGCAGCCGCGCGGGCAGGCGCCGGCCGTGATCGCCGAGGCGCTCGGGCGCAAGCTCGGCCGCAGCGTGTCGGTCGAGGAGATCGGCATGGCCGACGGCAAGAACCTCAGCTCCGGCATCGGGCTGCAGTTCGCGCCGACCCTCGGCGCCGCCCTGGAGCAGGTGTGCGAGCTGTGGCGCAGCGACGTCGGACGGCGGGACTTCCTGACCGGGGCGACGGTCGCCGCCTCCGCGCTGGTCGAGCCCAGCCGGGACTGGCTGATCACCCCGCCCGACCCGGTGGTGGCCCGCACCGGCGGCCCCCGGGTCGGCCCGACGGACGTGGCCGCGATCAAGGCGACCACCGCGATGCTGGTCGACCTGGACCACCGCTTCGGCAGCGGGCACGTGCGTCCGGTCGTCGTGCACTACCTCAACTCGGTGGTCTCCGGCCTGCTCGGCGGCGCCTACCGGGAGGAGACCGGTCGGCAACTCTTCGCCGCTGTGGCCCGGTTGACCGAACTCGCCGGCTACATGGCGGTGGACACCGGGCAGCCCGGGCTGGCCCAGCGCTACTACATCCAGGCCCTGCGGCTCGCCCAGGCCGCCGACGACCGCGGCTACGGCGGCTACGTCCTCGCCGCCTCGATGAGCCACCTGGCGGCCACCCTCGGCAACCCGCGGGAGATCGCCCAACTCGCCCGCGCCGCCCAGGAGGGCGCCCGTACGGTCGCCACCCCGACGGCGATGGCGATGTTCTACGCCGCCGAGGCCCGGGGCCACGCCCTGCTCGGCGACGCCCGCTCCTGCGAGGCGGTGTCGGCCAAGGCGCTGGAGATGATGGAGAAGCGCCGCCCGGAGGACGACCCGGACTGGATCGCCCACTTCGACGACGCCTACCTCGCCGACGAACTCGCCCACTGCCACCGGGACCTCGAACAGGCCGGCCCGGCCGAGCACTACGCCCGGCGGGCGCTCGACCTGCACCCGCCGACCCGGGTGCGCCGGCGTGCGGTGGACCTCGTCCTGCTCGCCACCGCCCAGCTCCAGCAGCGCGACCTGGAACGCGCCTGCGAGACGGGCACCCAGGCGGTGCGGCTGCTGAGCGGGCTGCGCTCCAACCGGGGCGTGGAGTACCTGGACGAGTTCCGGCGCCGGCTGGAGCCCTACCGGGAGCAGCGGGTGGTCCGCGAGTTCCACGCCAGGGCGGACGCGGAGGCGGCCTGAGGGCCGCCGGCGCCGGGAGCGGTGGGATTGTCCCGCCCACGTGGTCACCCGGGGAGGCGAACCGGTAGCGTGGGCGCGACGTCCAAGGAACTGTGATGCTCCCAAGAACCGACGAGATGTGGTCCGCCGACTGTGCGCGGTCCTGCACAGGTGAGGAATCGCGTTGAGTCAGCGCCGCTCGTACCCCAACTCGGGTGACTTCAACCTGGACGACCTGTTCCGCCCCGAGCCCGGCCAGCCCCAGGGCCAGCCGGGCCAGCCGCAGGGCCCCACGGCCGTGCCGCCGGTGGGCCAGCCGTCCGGTCAGCCGGAGTACCTGGGGGAGGGTGCGCACACCCAGCAGCAGTGGGGTGCCGCGCCGCAGCCCGGCTACGGCGTCCCGCCGCAGGCCGACCCGGCGCCGGCCACCCAGCACCTGCCGCCGTACCCGGCCGGCGACCCCCAGGGCGGCGGCTACCCGGCGCCGCAGCCCGGTTACGGCGTCCCGCCGCAGGCCGCACCCGGCTACCAGGGGTACCCGCCGGCCGCGCAGCCGCAGGTCCCACAGCCGGCGCAGCCCGGCTACCCGGCGCAGGGCTACGGTCAGGACGGCTACCCGCAGCCCGGCTACGCCACCGACGGCTACGGACAGGGCGGCTACGGCCGGACCGACCCGGACGCGACCCAGGCGGGCCGCCCGGGCCGCGGCGGCAGCTCCTCCAACAAGCTGATCATCGGCGGAGTGGTGGCGGGCTGCGCGGCGGCCGGGATCCTGGTCGCCGTCCTGATGAGCGGGGGCGACGACACCGACAAGTCCGGCCGGAAGACCGCCCCGGTCGCCGCCACCGGCAGCACCGCCCCCGGCACGGCGAGCGCGAGCGGTTCCGGCGCCGCCGTCGACCCGGAGGTCAAGGCCCAGGCCCAGCCGCTGTCCGACCTGCTGGGCACCGCGAGCGACAGCCGCAGCTCCGTGGTCTCCGCGGTCGCCTCGGTGCAGAAGTGCGACAAGCTCCCGGACTCGCAGCAGGCCCTGTCCGCCGCGGCCGGCAAGCGGCGCGAGCTGCAGACCAAGCTCGGCCAGCTGAAGACCGACAAGCTGCCCGGCGGCCAGCAGCTGGTCGAGCAGCTCAACGCCGCCTGGACGGCCTCGGCCCAGGCCGACGACGAGTACGCGGCCTGGGCGACCGACGCCCAGTCCTCCTGCGACCCGAAGAAGCCGGACACCGGCAACCAGCACTACAAGAACGCCGTGCAGGCCAGCGGCACGGCGACCACCGCGAAGAAGCAGGCCTCGACCCTGTGGAACGCGATCGCCACCCAGGCCGGCCTGCCCAGCCGCAGCGACGGCGACCTGTAGAAGCGACGGCGACCTGTAGAGCGGTAGGGCGACGGACAGAACGGCGGGAGGCGGGCCGTTCCTGGGGCCGCCTCCCGCCGAGCCGCGGCTCAGGCCGGCTGCCGGCCGCCGGTGAGCACCCAGCGGACGTCCACGAAGCCCGGCTGCTGCAGGGTCATCCGCCCGTTCCTGACCACCTGGTAGGTGATCCAGGTGTTGACCAGCCGCGGCGACTCGGTGCTGGGCAGCATGTTGGTGGTGCCCCAGTTGAGCGGCGGGGTGAGGCCGACGTCGATGCCCTCGCCGCTGTCCAGCAGGGCGGTGACGGTCTTCGAGCTGACCGGCTTCCCGGCCGCGGCCAGCTTCTCGGACACCACCCGGAACACCTCGTAGGCGACCCAGGTGGTCTGCACGCCCGGATCGGAGACGTCGACGCTGTTGCCGGCGGTGGTGCCGGAGCGCACCACCGAGCGCAGCCCGTCCCAGATCCTGGCCGACTCCGGCGGGTACCAGCTGGTGACGAACGCGCCGGCCAGCGGGCCGGAGTCGCCGCCGGTGGAGTCGACCACCGACTGCTGGACGCTGCCGATCACCGAGGCGATCCGGGTGTTCCTCGGGGTCAGCCGCCGGTAGGCGTCCAGCAGGTTGCCGGTCGGCTCGGCGGCCATGGCGCTGGTGACGCAGTTGCCCGGCTCGTCCCTGCCGATCGCCTTGCGGGCCACCGCGGTGTAGTCGGAGGACTGCTCGGGCGCCTTGACGTCCAGCAGCTTCATCCCGGCGGGCTTGAGCGCGTTGCCCAGGTAGCCGAGCAGGCTGTCGCCGGCCGGGGTGTCCGGGCGGATCAGTGCGACGGACCTGCAGCCGGCCTCCACCAGCTGGCGGCCGCTGCCCGCGATCAGCGCGGGCATCCCGCCGTCCACCGGATAGGACAGCGGGCTGGAGAACTCGGGCTGGGAGAGGCCGTACCCGCCGATCAGCGGGATGCCGGCGCGCTCCAGCACCGGCATGAAGGCGTCGCCCCACTGGCTGTAGGAGCCGATCACCGCGACCGCCTTGGCGTCCACCGCCTGCTGGGCGCAGGCCTTGGCGCCGCCGGCGGTGTTGTGCTCGTTGCAGGTGATCACGTGCAGCTTGTGGCCGTTCAGGCCGCCCTTGAGGTTGACGTCCCGGCCGATCGAGTCGGCGAGCGCGGTCATGCCGGGGCGGTCCGCGGAGCCGGTGCCGGACGGGGCCCAGGTCATCACGGTCAGGTCGTCGGCGTTGGTGGAGGCATCGGCCGGTCCGCCGCACGCGGAGGCCGAGAAGAGGGTGGGGAGCAGCGCCGCAGCGGTCACCGCGGCGGCGATCGGACGCCGGCGGCGGCGCCGGGCGATCGTGGGACGGGCCCGGAACGAGTCCCTTCGGCTGGTCATCGGTCTTCCCTCTCTGGGCGCCATCCGGCGCACCGGAAACAGCCAAGACCCGGAGCCGCAAGGTGAGAGGGCCGAAATGCGAACGCTCGGCAAACGGAGGCCGAAATCCGAAGGGGTACGCGTGTAGATCGCGAGTGGAGCACGAACAGACGGAGAACGTACGATCGTTCACCATGTCCGCCAGCACAGATTCTTCGCACCGGTCCGCACGAAACACTTCTCGTCCGGGCCACCGCTCCAGCACGATGGGCGGCATGCCGCTCAACGACCTGCCCTGGTGGCGCTGGCGAGCCCGACTGCGCTCGGCGCTGCACATGCTGTCCGACCCCGGTTTCCAGCAGGAGGCCTGGCTGGCCGGACGGGAGGGCTACGGGGACGTGACCGACGCCGTCTACCGGCTGGTCGAGGACACCTGGCTGGACCGCTGGTCCGCCGAGAAGTACGTGGGCACGATCTTCCGCGACTCTGCCGAGGCCGCCCTGGTCGACGTCGCGGTGCTGCGTGCCGTTCAGACGCTGCACGAGGTCGGCGCGGACGCCCCCGCCTCCGCCTACCTCGGCCACCCCGGCTGGCCGGAGACCGTCCGGGCCGCCCGCGAGGCCCACGTCGCCCTGGCCGTCGGCGACGGGGAGGACCCGGACGCGGCCCCCCGGTCCCTGGACGTGCTGCGCATCCTGACCCAGGTCTGAGGCCCGTCAGCCGGGCGGTGCCGTCCCGCAGTACGGGCAGCGGGGCGGCCACTGTCCAGGATGTGACACGCTGGACCATTCACGAACTCGCACGACCTCAGGACGGGATACCCCTAGTGGAACAGCAGCCGGCCAGCGCCCAGTACGTCCTCACGCTGTCCTGCCCCGACAAGCAGGGCATCGTCCACGCTGTCTCCAGCTACCTCTTCATGACCGGCTGCAACATCATCGACAGCCAGCAGTTCGGGGACGGGGACACCGGACTGTTCTTCATGCGGGTGCACTTCTCCGCCCCCGAGCCGGTCACCGCCGACAAGCTGCGGGCCAGCTTCGCCGCGATCGGCGCCTCCTTCGGGATGGACTGGCAGATCCACCCGACCGACCAGCGGATGCGGATCGTCCTCATGGTCAGCAAGTTCGGGCACTGCCTGAACGACCTGCTCTACCGCACCCGGATCGGCGCCCTGCCGGTGGAGATCGCCGCGGTGGTCTCCAACCACACCGACCTGCGGGACCTGACCGAGAGCTACGGCATCCCCTTCCACCACATCCCGGTCACCAGGGACACCAAGGCCGAGGCCGAGCGGCAGCTGCTCGACCTGGTCGAGAAGGAGAACGTCGAACTGGTCGTGCTGGCCCGCTACATGCAGGTCCTCTCCGACCAGCTGTGCACCGAGCTGTCCGGCCGGGTGATCAACATCCACCACTCCTTCCTGCCGAGCTTCAAGGGCGCCAAGCCGTACCACCAGGCGCACGCCCGCGGCGTGAAGCTGATCGGCGCCACCGCGCACTACGTCACCGCCGACCTCGACGAGGGCCCCATCATCGAGCAGGAGGTGGCCCGGGTCACCCACGACATCAGCCCGGACCAGCTGGTCGCGCTCGGCCGGGACGTCGAGTGCCAGGCGCTGGCCCGCGCGGTCAAGTGGCACAGCGAGCACCGGGTGCTGCTCGACGGCAGCCGGACCGTCGTCTTCGCCTGAGCCGAGCCGCTCAGGTCCTTTTCACGGCTCCTCTTCACGGCTCCTGCGGCTCGTACGGCGCTCAGAGATCCGGGGCTCTCAGGGGCGCGACAGCAGCGGCAGCGCGTGCAGCACCTCGCGCACCGCGGCCCGGTCGCCGTGCTCTCCCACCGGCAGCCGGTCCGGGTCCCGGTGCGCGGCGGCCAGCTGGCACAGCTCCAGGCCGTCCAGCACCATCGAGGCCACCGGCTCGCCGCCGGGCGGCCCGGCCTGCTCCCCGTCCAGCGGCACCAACCACTCGCCGGCCGCCGGACCGTCCACCACCAGCCGCAGCCGCCTCGCCTCCCGTACGGCCGGGGCACCCGGCACCCGGGCGAGCTCGGGGCGTGCCGCCCGCAGTCCGGCCAGAGCCCGCGGCAGCAGCCGGACCACCAGCTGCACCATCTGCCGCAGGTGCTGCGGCGCCGGCGGGTCGTACGGGTAGGCGACCGCCCGGGCCACGTCCTCGCCGTGCACGTAGCACTCCAGGGCGCGGTCCACGAAGGCGTCGCGCAACGGCAGCACCGCGAAGCCGAGGTCGACCGGGGTGCTGCCCTGCGGGGCCAGCGCGGCGCTGCGCACCAGGTCGTGGGTCTGCTGGCGCCAGCGGGCGCGCACCGACTGCGGCGGCAGCCCGGCCTGGTCGGCGAGCAGCCGGGCGGTGCGCGCGGTGACCGCGGCGTACGGGCCGCCCTGCGGCGGCACCCGTGGCACCCGGGGCAGCGGGAGGGCCGTCTCCTGCGGCGGTACCCGGCGCTCGACCGCAGGTGCCGGGGACGGTGCCGGTGCCGGTGCGGACGAGGCGGCCACCGGGACCGGGTCGGGCAGCCCGAGGGCGAGCGCCAGGAAGCCGTCCACCGCGGTCAGCCGGCCCAGCACCTCGGCCGGGCGCAGCAGCTCGGCGCCGCCGTGCCACGGCAGTTCGGCCACCTCCTGCCACTCCTCCGGGCCGAGGTCGCGCAGCAGCGCGTCGAGCTTGGCGGTCTCCGCGGTGTACGGCATCCCCCAGGCGGGAACGGGCAGTTCGGCCGGGCGCCGGGCCAGGCACCAGTCCAGCACCTGCTGGCGCAGGGAGCCGGGCTGGTCCAGGGGCTCGTCCAGGGAGAGCCAGCCGGCCGCGTCGCGCAGCCGGGCCGCCTCCTCGGCGCACTCCGCGCAGCCGCGCAGGTGGTGCTCCAACTCGGCGGCCTCGCGGGGCGGACAGGCCCCGAGGGACCAGGCGCCGAGCAGCGAGCGCAGGGCGTCGTGCCGCTCCTCGTTCATGACCACCCGCCCCCGTCCCCGTCGCCGCCGCAGCGTCCGTCGCCCCGTCCGTCCGCGTCGAAATGCTCGTCGCGGTGCTCGTCGCCGCGCCCGTCCCGGTGGTCCGCGTCGGGCTCCTGGCGGGCGCGTTCGTCGGCCAGTTCGGTGGCCAGCAGCTCCAGGCCGAGCCGCATCCGCTGCTTGGCGGCCTGCTCGCTGATGCCGAGCAGCCGGGCCGTCTCCTGGTAGGTCCGGCCGTCGTAGTACGTCACCGCGATGGTCTCACGCAGGGGTTGGGGCAGGGAGTCGACCACGTACTGCACGCGCGCGGCGGTCGCCACGGCGCGGATCTCCTCCTCGGTCGCGCGGGGGCGGCGCTCCGGCGCCTGCTCGGCATCGCGGCGCGCCCGCAGCCGTTCGACCGCGCGGCGGTGGGTGAGCGCGCCGAGCCAGGAGCGCAGCGAGCCCTGGGCGGGGTCGAAGTCCTCGGGGTGCTCCCAGACGTGGGCGAATATCTCCCGGGTGAGCTGGGCGGCGGCCGCCTGGTCGGCGAGTATCCGCCCGGCCAGGCCGTGCACCATCGGCGACAGCCGGTCGTAGAGTTCGCCGAGCGCGGTCTCCTCGCCGCGGGCGAGGCGCCGCTGCAACTGCTCGTCCCAGCGCGGGATCCGGTCCGGGGCGGCCATCAGGAACCACCCTCCTGCCCGGTTCGCTTGGCGTTACCCCACGGTATCCCGTGGCCGGTCGGCGGCGGGAGGGAATCGGGCAAGAACGGAACCCCGCCTCGTGGTTCGGCGACCGCTCGGGGAGCCCGCCCGCGGATCCCGTCGGCGGAGCCCGTCGGCTGATCGTCACAGGGGGAAGGTCCGCTCGTGGGACCGCCCGCCGATGCCGCTGTTCGAGATCCGCTGGACATATGTCGCACGGGTGGTTCGCGAGTGGCGGGCGGGGCGGTGGTGGTGTCCGGCGGTAGGTTCCCGCCAGGGCGTGTCCGACACGCGCTGAGCGGTACCGGCGTCGGCCCGGGCCGGACGAGTGCCGGTGCGAGGCTCGCGAAAGTGAACGGGACAGTATGCACTGCCCTGTCCCCCGATCGCCGGAATATGCCCGAAGCGCTTGCTGCCGTCCGCCCGCCCGCCCATCCTGAGGCGTATTCGTGTCGCGGCCTGTGCGCGACCGGCGAGTTGGCGCGGGCGAGTGGCGCGGGCGGACGGGTCGGCGAGCGCCCGGGCGATCCCCGGGTGGCACCGGGCGAAGAGCGAGGGCCCCGCCGGCCGGCTGATCCGGCCCGATCGGGACGTTGGCCGAACTGCGAGTGCGGGTGGTGGAGCGGTGCAGGTTCTTCAGGTACAGCTTGCGGTGCGGGCGGACCCCTCGGAGGTCGGCCGGGCCCGCCGGTGGGTGCGCTCCCGGCTGCTGAACCACGGAGTGGACCCGGACGCGCCGATGGCCGAGACGGTGGTGCTGGTGGTCTCGGAACTGGTCACCAACGCCGTGGTGCACACCGGCTGTCCGGCCGTGCTGAGACTCTGCCTGCCGGTGGCCGACGACTCCGCGCAGGCCGGCCCGTCCGGTCTGCTGCGGGTGGAGGTGGCCGACGCGAGCCGGACCGCCCCGACCCCCCGGCACGCCGGCGCGGACGAGGACGCGACCAACGGGCGCGGGCTGGAACTGGTCGAGCTGCTCTGCGAGCGCTGGGGCTGGTACCCGGACGGACCGGGCAAGCGGGTCTGGTGCGAGATCGACACCCAGGCCCGGCCGGTGGACCCGGTGGCCGGGGCGGACTGGGCGGCTTTGGCTCAATAGCTCCTTCCCGGCCGACGGGGGCGACGGTCCGGACCGCGGCGGCGATCACCGGCCGAAAGCTGACGCAACCATTCCGAATTTCGGACTACCCATTGACGTGACGTATCCGACTGATCACCCTTGGGTGCGGCTCTCCGTTGCGAGGGGACGCCGAGGGGACGTCCGTCCGCGCCACGGTGCTGCTGCCAGGGGAATCACGTCAGCAGGGGGGATCGTGGACCGCCGGGCGCGGCCCGCTCCTCGGCGAGTGCGGAGGGTGCGGCGCGGGTTCAGGGCCCGTGCGCCGCGATCGGATGGCGGCCCGCCACGCTGCGCTCGGCGCGCACGCGGTCGGCCGCCGTCCGACGCGTCGCCCCCGGGAGGCTGATTCCGGCCAAGCGCCGGTCCTCTCCCAGGATTCACTCAGCTGCACCCGGCTCCGGCTCCCGGCTCCCGATCCCCGGCCCCGCGCGGGAACCGCCGTCCGGCCGCCGCTACGCCGGGGTGGTCCGGAACGTGCGCCGGTAGGCGCTCGGCGCCACGTCCAGCCGTCCGCGCAGCTGCAGCCGCAGCGAGGCCGCGGTGCCGAAGCCGGAGCGCCGGGCCACCTGGTCGATCGTCAGGTCGGTGCGCTCCAGCAACTGGCGGGCCCGCTCGGTGCGCTGGGTGGTGATCCACTGGCCGGGGCTGGCACCGGTCTCCTCGCGGAAGCGCCGGGTGAAGGTCCGCACGCTCATGCCCGCCCGGTCGGCGAGCTGGCGCAGCGGCAGCGGCTCCTCCAGGTGCTCCAGCACCCAGGCGCGGACGGCCGCGGTGCCGGTGCCCCCGGTGGTCGCCGGGCTCGGGGCCTCCACGTACTGCTTCTGGCCGCCGTCGCGCCACGGCGGCACCAGGCAGTTGCGGGCCACCGCGTTGGCCACCGCGCTGCCGTGGTCGCGGCGCACCACGTGCAGGCACAGGTCCACGCCGGCGGCGACCCCGCCGGAGGTGAGGATGTCGCCGTCGTCGGTGTAGAGCACGTCAGGGTCCAGCAGGACCTTCGGGTACGTGCGGGCGAAGAGCTCGGTGTAGCGCCAGTGGGTGGTGGCCGGGCGGCCGTCCAGCAGTCCGGCGGCGGCCAGCAGGAAGGAGCCGGTGCAGATCGACATCAGCCGGGCACCGGGCCGGATCCGCCGCAGCGCGGCGGCGAGTTCGGGCGTGAAGGGGGCGTCCGCCAGGTCCGGGTCGGAGTCGTGGGAGGCCGGGAGCACCACGGTGTCGGCCCGCTCCAGCAGCTCGGGCCCGTGGTCGACCGCGATCCGGAAGTCGGCGCTGGTGGCGACCGGGCCGCCGTCCAGGGTGCAGGTGGCCACCTCGTACAGCGGGCGGCCGGCGTCGTCCTTGGCGTTGCCGAAGATCCGTGCGGGGATGCCGAGTTCGAAGGCGATCGCGCCCTCCAGGGCGAGTACCGCGACCAGGTGCGCCATGCCGTTCCTCCCGGGGCCCCGACCGGAGCGGGGTGCGTCCGGGGCCAGGGTACGCGACGGCGTGGCCCGATACTTGCGAAAGCTGTCGTTCAGGCCACTCGTCCGGGCGGTGCGCGCTCGGGAGACTCGTGCCCGTGACCGAACGCAGTGCCCTCGCCGCCCCCGCCTCCACGACGACCGCCCCCAACGCCTCCGCGCCCGGCCCCGGCCGGCGGCCCCGGGTGCACTACGCCTGGGTGGTCGCCGCCGTCGCCCTGCTCGTCCTGCTCGGCTCGGCCGGCTTCCGCTCCACGCCCAGCCTGATGATGGACGCCCTGCACAACGAGTTCGGCTGGTCGCTCGGGACGATCTCCAGCGCCACCTCCGTCAACCTCACCCTCTACGGCCTCACCGCCCCCTTCGCGGCCGCCCTGATGGACCGTTTCGGCGTGCGCCTGGTGGTCGTCTGCGCGCTGCTGACGATCTCGGTCGGCGCCGGCCTCACTATGCTGATGCGCCAGCCCTGGCAGCTGATCCTGTGCTGGGGAGTGCTGGTCGGCCTCGGCAGCGGCTCGATGGCCGGCGCCTTCGCCACCACCATCACCGGCCGCTGGTTCCAGGCCCGCCAGGGGCTGGTCACCGGTGTGCTCACCGCCGCCGGAGCGGCCGGCAACCTGGTCTTCCTGCCGGTCGGCGCCTGGCTGGTCGAGCAGCACGGCTGGCGCTCGGCCGTCGTCGTGGTCTCGCTCGCCGCCAGCGCCGTCGCCGTGCCCGTCCTGCTGCTGATGCGCGAGCGCCCCGCCGACCTCGGCCTGCTCCCGTACGGCGCCACCGAGGCCCCGCCCGAGCCGGTGCGGGACGCCCGCGCCCTGGCCCGCACCCTGCGGGTGCTGCGCGACGCCGCCCGCACCCGGCCGTTCTGGCTGCTGGCGAGCTCCTTCGCGATCTGCGGCGCCACCACCGCGGGCCTGGTCGGCACCCACTTCATCCCGGCCGCGCACGACCACGGCATGCCCGTCACCACCGCCGCCGGCCTGCTCGCCCTGATCGGCCTGTTCGACGTGGTCGGCACCGTCTTCAGCGGCTGGCTCACCGACCGGGTCGACTCCCGGCTGCTGCTCACCGTCTACTACGGCCTGCGCGGGGTGTCCCTGCTCCTGCTGCCGCAGCTGCTCGCCGGCTCGCTCCAGCCGCCGATCCTCGCCTTCGTGGTCTTCTACGGCCTGGACTGGGTGGCCACCGTGCCGCCGACCGTCGCCCTGTGCCGCCGCCACTTCGGCGAGGACGCCCCGATCGTCTTCGGCTGGGTGCTCGCCGCCCACCAGGTCGGCGCGGCCGTCGTCGCCGGACTGGCCGGCCTGGCCCGCGACGCGCTCGGCAACTACGACCTGACCTGGTACGGCGCCGGCGCGCTGTGCGCGGTCGCGGTCGGACTCTGCCTGGCGCTGCGCAGCGGGCGCCCGACCGACCGGGCGGCGCCCGCCCTCTCGTAGGCGGGTTCGAGCGGAGGGCTAGGCTCCGCTTCATGGCGCTCACGTTCACCCTGGACCCGAAGCTCGATCCCGACCTGCGCACCGCCGTCGTACGGCTGTGGACGGACGTGACCAACGCGGGCGGTGCGGTCGGCTTCGTGGCCCCGGTGACCGAGGACGAGGTCCGGAACACCGCCGACCACCAGTTCGCCGGGGTCGACCCGGACGGCCCCGACCGGCTGCTGGTCGCGCACGAGAACGCGACCGGCCGGCTGGTCGGGGTGCTGTTCTTCGCGTCGATGCGCTTCGAACCGATGGATCACTGGCGGATGCTCAAGCGGGTCATGGTGCACCCCGACTTCCAGGGCCTCGGCTACGGCGCGGAACTGCTCGCCGAGGCCGAACGGGTCGCCCGCGCCTGGGGGTTGGAGTCGCTGCGGCTCACCGCGCGCGGCGGCCTCGGGCTGGAGCGCTTCTACGCCCGGTGCGGCTACCGGGAGGTCGGCCGGGTGCCGGCCGCGATCCGGGTCGCCCCCGGGGACGACCGCGACGACATCACCATGTGGCTCGACCTGCGCTGAACCGCGCGGGCCGCTGGGCCCCGGGGACTTCCCGGGGGAGGGGCGGAGGGGACCTCCCGGGGAGGGCGGCGGACCCCTGGACCGCGCCGGATGTCAGGCATGCTTGACTGGAAGTCCCGCCCCGGCTCGAACCAGAAGGATGTGTCCCAGTGAGCAGCAACGGCCCGCAGAAGTCGCACGCCACGCTCCGCTACACCTCCATGCGGGCGAGCATCTTCCTCGGCTGCCTGTTGGTGGCCCTGCTGCTGGGGCACTTCGGGATCATTCCGGTGAGCGGCGAGGCCGGAGTGGTCTTCCTGGTCCTGCTGGCCGCGATCGCCTCCGCGCCGCTCAGCTACGTGCTGCTGAGCAAGCAGCGCGACGAGATGTCCTCCCAGATCACCACCAAGGTCGCCGGGATGCGCAGCCGTACCGCCGAGCGGATCGCCAGCCAGAACGCCGAGGAGGACGCCGCGGACGACGCCGCCCGCGCGACCACCTCCGGGCAGAGCTGACGCCGGGCGCCGCCCGCCGTGGCCGCTGATCCTTCCGGGGCCGACCGGTCCGCCGGGGCCGAAGCCGCCGCCGAGGCCGAAGCCGCCGTCGAGGCCGACCGGCCCGCCGGGACGTGGCCGGCCCCCGTGCGCCGGCCCACCGGGCGGGACGTGGCCCGGCTCGCCGGGGTGTCCCAGGCCACCGTCTCGCTGGTCTTCTCCGGTGCCGAGGCCGGCCGCCGGGTCTCCGAGGCGACCCGGGAGAGGGTCCGCGAGGCCGCCCGCAGCCTCGGCTACCGCCCCCAGGCGGCCGGCCGCCAGCTGCGGCTGGGCCGCAGCGGGATGATCATGCTGGCGGTGCCGAACCTCCAGGGGCCGTTCTTCGGCCGGGTTCTGGAGGGCGTCCACCACGAGGCGGGCCGGCACGGCCTGGCGGTCGTGGTGAGCTCCGGCTGGGGCAGCGCGACCCTCGCCGAGGCCGCCACCGCGGGCCGCTTCGACGGCCTGCTGATCTGCTCCCCGGACGACAGCCAGCTCGGCGAACTGCCGCCCGACACCCCCGCCGTCTTCCTGGACGCCGACCCCGGCACCGACCGGGCCCGCCCGACCGTCGAACTCGACGTGGCCGGCGGGATGCGGGCCGCCGTGGAGCACCTGGCCTCCCTCGGACACCGCCGGATCGGGCACCTGCGCTCCACCCACGCCGCGTACACCTTCCGGGTCCGGCAGGCCGCCTTCGAGCAGGCCGTCCGCGAACTCGGTCTGGAGGTCGTGGAGTTGGGCGTGAGTCTGAACGAGGGGTACGCGGCCGCGCGCAGCGTGGCGGGGGAGCTGCTGGAGCGGGCGGACCGTCCGCGTGCGGTGATCTGCGACGACGACGTGGTCGCCTCCGGGGTCTACCAGGCCGCCGCCGAGCGGGGGTTGCGGGTGCCGGACGACCTGTCGGTGGTGGGCATGGACAACGTCGCCGTCGCCGGGCTGCTCGCCCCGCCGCTGACCACCGTCGACCTGCCCGGCGAGGAACTCGGCCGGGCGGGGGCGGCCGCGCTCGCCGGACTGCTGCGCGGCGAGCGGGCGGAGCCGGTGGCGCCGCTGGCCACCGTCCTGGTGCAGCGCTCCTCGACGGCTCCGGCGCGGCCCTGACGGGGCTGCGACTCCGGCTCCCGCATCCGGCTCCGGCTCCGGCTCCCGCATCCGGCTCCGTATCCCGTCCCGGCTCCCGCATCCGGCTCCGGCGCCGATTCCGGCTCCGGCTCCGACTCCCGACGAAAGGACTGCGCCCGCCGGCCAGACCCCCGGCGGGCGCAGTCGTCTGTGGGGTGGGCCGGTCAGCCCACGGGGAGTAGCTCGACGGGTTCCACGCGCGGCGCCGCCGACGCGGAGCGGAACCAGCGGCGGGCGCCGAACAGCACCAGCGCGCCGAGCGCGATCCCGCCCGCCGCGCACACCGCGACCGGGCGCAGCGAGGACCCCTCGGCGAGGTGGCCGGAGACGGCGTAGCCGAGCGAGTTGCCGGTGGCGAAGAGCGTCACCAGCCAGGCGAAGGCCTCGGTGACCGTACCGGTCGGGGCGAGTTCGGCGACCAGCACGAAGGCGGCCGCGAGCAGCGGGGCGAGCACGACGCCGGAGAGGAAGGCCAGCGCGGCCATCGGGTACGGGCCGGGCAGCGTCACCAGCGGCAGGTAGGAGGCGGCCATCGCGAGGGCCATCAGCCAGGTGCGGGTGGCGGTGCTCCGCCGCCAGTTGACCATGCCGTAGGCCAGGGCGCCGAGCAGTCCGCCGAGCGCGGCCAGGGCCAGCAGGGTGCCCCCGCCGCCGGGCAGTCCGCCGGCGTGCCGCTCGGCGTAGGCGATGAAGAGCACGTTCTGCGAGCCGACCGCCCAGCCGGCCCCGGCCAGTCCGATCAGCAGCAGCACCAGGCCCGGGGAGCGCAGCGGGCCGAGCAGTCCGGCGGACTTCTCGCGGGCGGGGGCGCGCCAGGCCCGGGCGGGGGCGGCGGTGGCGACCACCAGGGCGCCGGCCAGGCCGAGTCCGGCGGCCACCCAGAGCGCGGCGACCGGGCTGAACAGCCCGGCGATCCCGGCGACGGCCAGCGGCCCGGCCACGTAGAGGATCTGCTGGGAGGCGGAGTCGAAGGCGTACGCGGTGTCGAGTTGTTCGTCCTCGACCACGTCCGGCCAGAGCGAGCGCAGGCAGGGTTCCAGCGGGGGCATCGCCAGTCCGGCGACGGCGGCGCCGAGGGGCGCGGCGACGGGGGAGCCGGGGGCGAGGGCAAGCAGCGCGTACCCGCCGCCGGCGACCGCGGCGGAGGCGAGCAGGACGCGCGGCTGTCCGGTGCGGTCGACGATCCGTCCGAGCACCGGCCCGCCGACGGCGGCGGCGAGCGCGTAGACGGAGGTGGCCAGTCCGATCCGGCCGTACGGGACACCGGCCTCGCGCAGGGCGAGGGCGATCACCAGGGCGGTCATACCGGCGGGCAGGCGGCCGAGCAGGGTGCCGAGCAGGAGTCGGGTGACGTGCGGGGCGCGGAGCAGGGCGAGGTAGCCCATCGGTGGTCTTCTCCGGTGTCTGGGCAGGGGAGGGCGGGGAGGGCCGGGACGCCGCCAAAGTTATACGTATAACTGCCGGTCGGTCAATCCGATCAGAGGGCTGGGCTGATGGGGTGTCAGCATCGTTCGTGTCCGGATCCCACCCGGAGGCGAGCTCGGGGTTGGGCCTCATCTCAAACAACTACTTTGAACATCTCAAATCTTTACTGCTAACGTATCGACCGTGACCACCTCAGACGCACTGCGGATGCACGGCTCGGGCCAGCTGCCCGGCGCCGCCCGCCCGTGCGCTCTGACCGGCGCTGTGGACAGCCCGCGCCGTTGTCGCGCCATGGGCCGTACGGCCATGAGCTGTACCGCGGCGGCACGCCCCTGACCGGGGCCCGAGCCCCTCACGCGCCAGGCCCCGTGCCGTGCCGCCTCCTGCGCCCCACACCCCACCGTCAGCAACGCCCTCCCCCGGAGTCGCACCCCCATGTCCACAGCGCCCGAGGCGACCTCGTCGCCGTCCGTGCTCACCCGCATCCGCAAGACGCCGTTCTGGGTGCAGATCGTCGCCGGCCTCCTGCTCGGCGTCGGCCTCGGCTACCTGGCCCGTGCCGCCGACATCTCCTGGCTGGCCACCACCCTGGAGACCATCGGCAAGATCTTCGTCCAGCTGCTCAAGCTGGCCGTGCCCCCGCTGGTCTTCACCGCGATCGTGGTGAGCGTCGCCAACCTGCGCAACGTCACCAACGCGGCCCGGCTGGCCACCCGCACGCTGCTCTGGTTCATGATCACTTCGCTGGTCGCAGTCGGCATCGGCCTGGGCCTGGGACTGCTCACCAACCCCGGCCAGGGCACCGACCTCAAGACCGAGGGCCTCAAGGCGCTCGACTCCAAGGGCACCTGGATCGACTTCCTGACCGGGATCTTCCCGACCAACATCGTCGACGCCTTCGTCAAGGTGAACGTCCTGCAGATCGTCTTCCTGGCGGTCGTGGTCGGCGCCGCGATCATCAAGCTCGGGACCAAGGCCGAGCCGGTCCTCAAGCTCAGCGAGACCGTGCTGGAGCTGACCCAGACCGCCCTGTGGTGGGTCATCCGACTCTCCCCGCTCGGCACCCTCGGCCTGATCGGCAAGTCCGTCGCCAAGTACGGCTGGGACCTGCTCAAGCCCTTCGCCACGCTGACCCTCGACATCTACGTCGGCTGCGCGCTGGTGCTGTTCGTCGTCTACTCGCTGGTGCTGCGCTTCGCCGCGGGCCTCAACCCGCTGCACTTCTTCAAGGGCGCCTGGCCCGCCATCCAGCTGGCCTTCGTCTCCCGCTCCTCGGTCGGCACCCTGCCGGTCACCCGCCGCGTCACCGAGCGCCTCGGCGTCCCGAGCGAGTACGCCTCCTTCTCGGTGCCGTTCGCCGCCACCACCAAGATGGACGGCTGCGCCTCGATCTACCCGGCCGTCGCCGCGATCTTCGTCGCCCAGGTCTACAACATCGAGCTGGGTATCAAGGACTACATCCTGATCGCCTTCGTCTCGGTCGTCGGCTCGGCCGCGACCGCCGGCCTCACCGGCGCGATCGTCATGCTGACGCTGACCCTGTCCACCCTGGGCCTGCCGCTGGAGGGCGTCGGCCTGCTGCTCGCCATCGACCCGATCCTGGACATGATGCGGACCGCGACCAACGTCGCCGGCCAGGTGGTCGTGCCGATCGTGGTCGCGGCGCGGGAGCGGATCCTGGACGTCGCCGCGTACAACAACCCCTCCGGGGACCTGTACGAGGAGGACGCGCCGAAGGCCGCCGTCCCGGTGCTGGTCGACGCCGAGGGCGCGGCCACGGCCTGATCCGGGTCTCCTGGTCCGGTCCGGGCCTCCTGGTCGGGCCTCCCGAATCCGGGTCTCCCGGGCGGGTTCTCCGACGGGTGTGCGAAGGGCCCTTCCCCGATCACGGGGGAGGGCCCTTCGGACTTCCTCGTCGCCTTCCCCGGAGAAAAGGCAGGGGGCCCGCCGCGTTGGGCAGGCCCCCTTGGGTGCTGCTCTTGTGCTCATGGTGACGGCTGTCGGGAGCCGCCGGCGGACCCGAAGGGGTCCCGAGCGATCAGAACATCAGAGGATGGTCAGACGGCGGTGACGTTCTCCGCCTGCGGGCCCTTCGGGCCCTGGGTGACGTCGAAGGTGACCGCCTGGTTCTCCTCCAGCGAACGGAAGCCGTTCGCGTTGATGGCGGAGTAGTGGACGAAGACGTCGGGGCCGCCGCCCTCCTGGGCGATGAAGCCGAAGCCCTTCTCAGCGTTGAACCACTTGACGGTTCCCTGAGCCATGCCGTTCTCCTTGCGATGCGTGTCGGGGGCCACACCGTGTGGTCCCCGGTCCGCTGCGCTGATCGCCCTGCCTCCGGACGAGTCCGAAGTTTTTCGATATTGCTGAAAAACTACAAAAAGCCTGCGGTTACATGCTCCGCAGGCTTCAAGTACTGCAAGGGGAATCAAACTGCAACTGAGGGCAACGCTAGCATGCGGCCGCTGTGACGACCAGGGGTCACTTGCCCTTCGGACACCGCGTGTCGTGCGCCCCCGGAAGGGGGCGGGGGAGCGCTGGGAGCGGGCGGTGGAAGGCGCGTTGGGGGCGCGCACGGCCCTGACGAGCGGCGTTCCCGCGCGTGTCGGGCGGCCGGTGCGAGCCGTCGTGTGCAGCGGGCATACCCTGCGGGGAAGCGCACGAACAGCAAGGGAGCGGCGCAGTGGCAGCACCGGACGCGCAAAAGCGGGAGCCCGACGAGCCCGAAGAGAACACCCCGGTCAGACCGCGGGTCGGCCATATTCAGTTCCTGAACTGCGTCCCCCTCTACTGGGGCCTCGCCAGGACCGGCAACCTCCTCGACCTGGACCTCACCAAGGACACCCCCGAGAAGCTGAGCGACCAGCTCGTCGGCGGCTCCCTCGACATCGGGCCGATCACCTGCGTGGAGTACCTGCGCAACGCCGGCGACCTGCTGGTCCTGCCCGACATCGCGGTCGGCAGCGACGGTCCGGTGATGTCCTGCCTGATCGTGAGCAAGGTGCCCCTCGCCGACCTCGACGGCCGCCGGGTCGCCCTCGGCTCCACCAGCCGCACCTCCGTCCGGCTCGCCCGGCTCCTCCTGGAGGAGCGCGAAGGCGTGCGACCGGACTACTTCAGCTGCCCCCCGGACCTCAGCGCGATGCTCGCCGAGGCCGACGCCGCCGTCCTGATCGGCGACCCGGCCCTGCGCGCCTACCTCGGGCAGGCCGCCGACCTCGGGCTGACCGTCCACGACCTCGGCGAGATGTGGAAGGAGTGGACCGGGCTGCCGTTCGTCTTCGCCGTCTGGGCCGTGCGCCGCGAGTTCGCCGAGCGTCGTCCCGAGCTGACCGCGGCCGTCCACCGGGCCTTCCTGGAGTCCCGCGACCTGTCGCTGGTGGAGGCCGCCAAGGTCGCCGAGCAGGCCGCCCGCTGGGAGGCCTTCGGGGCGGACGTGCTGGAGCGGTACTTCAGCGAGGCGCTCGACTTCTCGCTCGGCGAGCGGCAGCTGGCCGGGGTCGCCGAGTTCGCCCGGCGGGTCGCGCACGACAGCGGCTTCGCGCCGGACGTGGCGGTGCGGCTGCTGGAGCCGGCGGCGCTGCCGGTCGGGAGGTAGATCCGGGGGTAGGTCAGGGGGGACAGGCCTGGAGTTGGGCCGCAGGTCGGGGGGAAGGCCCGGCGGGTCGGGCGCGGTCGGGCGCGGCCGGGTGCGGTCGGGCAGGCGGTGGCCGTGACGGCCGGACGGCGGTCCGCCCGGCCCGGTACGGTCTGCTCCCGAGGCGCGTCCGGCAGGCGTTGCGCGGGGTGCGGTTCGGGAGCGGCGTACGCGGCCGGGCACCCGCCCGGGGCCGCGCGTGCGCGTGCGAGGGGAGCGTGCGGGGCATGCGGGCACTGGGGTCGGACGATCCGCGCCGGTTGGGCGCCTACCGGCTGCTGCGGCGGCTCGGGTCGGGCGGGATGGGCCGGGTCTACCTCGGCCGGACGGCAGGCGGCCGCACCGTCGCCGTCAAGGTGGTGCGGGCCGAACTCGCGGACGACCCCGAGTTCCGTGCCCGGTTCCGCCAGGAGGTGGCCGCCGCCCGCCGGGTCGGGAGCACCTGGACCGCGCCCGTCCTGGACGCCGACACCGAGGGCGAGCAGCCCTGGGTCGCCACCGGCTACGTCGCGGGCCCCGCGCTCGCCGAAGCCGTCCAGGAGCACGGGCCGCTGCCCGAGGCGTCCGTCCGTGCCCTCGGCGTCGGACTCGCCGGGGCGCTCGCCCACGTGCACGGGCTCGACCTGGTGCACCGCGACGTCAAGCCCTCCAACGTGCTGCTCACCCTGGACGGGCCGCGGCTGATCGACTTCGGGATCGCCCGGGCCCTGGACGCGACCAGCGGATTCACTCGTTCGGGTTACGTGGTGGGCTCGCCCGGCTTCATGTCACCCGAGCAGGCGAACGGGCAGACCGTCGGACCGGCCGGCGACGTGTTCTCGCTCGGTGCCGTCCTGGCCTTCGCCGCCAGCGGCGTCCACCCCTTCGGCGAAGGCGTCAGCGCGGCCGTCCTGCTCTACCGAGTGCTGCACGAGGAACCGGACGTGGCCGGGCTGTCCGAAGGGCTGCGGGCGATCGTCCTCGACTGCCTGGCCAAGGACCCGGCCGCGCGGCCAACCCCGCAGCGGTTGGCCGCGCGCCTGGACCCGGACGGCGCGGCCGCCGCCCGGCTGTCGCGGGGCGACTGGCTGCCGGCGGTGCTGGCGGCGGGGGTGGGGCGCAGCGCGGTGGAGCTGCTGGACCTGGAGGGGGCGGAGGCGGGGTCGGAGAGCGGGGGCGGCGCTGCGGCCGAGGTGGTGCCGACCCCGACCTTGGTGCCCGGGGGCCGTCCGGTTCCGGTGTCGGAGGCGGAGTCGGTGCGGCGGGGGGAGGCCGGTCCGTGGAAGCGCCGGGTCGGGCTCGCGGGGGCGGCGGTGCTGGTGGCCTCGGTGCTCGGGGGCGGCGGGTACGGGCTGTACGCGATGACCCGCCGGCCGGATCCGGTGGTGTCGGGGCCGTCGTCCTCGGCTTCCGTGTCGGCCGTCGCTACGGCGTCGCCGTCCGGGGTGGGTGCGACAGGTGTGACGGGTGCGACGGGTGGGCCGTCCACGACAAGTGCGACGGGCGCGACGGGCGGGCCCTCCACGACGGGTGCGACAGGTGGGCCGAACGCGGTGCCGGCCGCGTTCCTGGGTACCTGGAGCGGCGACATGGTGACCGACAAGGGACTGCCCGGGGGCACCACCACGCTCACCGTCCGCCAGGCGGCGGTCGGGCAGGAGGCCACCACCAGTCGCAATGTCCTCTCCGGGCTGATCTCGATCAGCTGCGAGGGCGCCTGGACGCTCCGGTCGGTCTCCGACACCGTGCTGGTGTTCCAGTCCCGGCTGGTGAAGTCGTCGATCCCCGGCGCCTGCACCGGTGGCTCCAATGCGGAGACTCTCACCCTTCAGGCCGACGGGACGATCCGCTTCACCTCCGCAGATCCGGCGGCGGGGAACCCGGCCGGGACGATGCGCCGGGTGGACGGGGCGAAGGGCTGAAGAGGTGAGGGCGAGAAGGGGCGAAGCGGCAAGGGGCGAAGGGGCAAAGGGGTGAAGGGGCAAAGGGGTGAGGCGGGGCCGGGGGCCGGGGTGTGCCTCGGCCGGAGTGGTGCCCCTTCGTGCTGCGGCGCAGTTCAGCGGGCTGACGCGGGCGCCCGAAAGGGCTGGCGTAGGCTGGTTCGGCCGTACCCCAGTAGCACTTGAGAGAGAGAAGGCCGCCAGGTGACCGAGCTCGCAGCGACCACCCTCGATGCGTCCAGCACCGACCTGCAGGCCGTGCTCGACCGGGCCGCCGCCGGCGGCCGGATCACCCCGGAGGAGGCGCTCGACCTCTACCGGTCCGCGCCGCTGCACGCGCTCGGCTCCGCCGCCGACGCGGTGCGCCGCCGCCGCTACGCGGGTACCGAGCACATTGCGACGTACATCATCGAGCGCAACATCAACTACACCAACGTGTGCGTGACGGCATGCAAGTTCTGCGCCTTCTACGTACCGCCGAAGAGCGACAAGGGATGGTCCCGCGAGCTCGACGAGATCCTGCGCCGCTGCGCGGAGACGGTCGAGCTGGGCGGCACCCAGATCATGTTCCAGGGCGGCCACCACCCGGACTACGGCGTGGAGTACTACGAGCGCGCGTTCTCGGCGATCAAGGCCGAGTTCCCGCAGCTGGTGATCCACTCGCTGGGCGCCTCCGAGGTCGAGCACATGTCCCGGATCTCGGGCGTCTCCATCGAGGAGGCCATCACCCGGATCCACAAGGCGGGCCTGGACTCCTTCGCCGGCGCCGGCGCCGAGCTGCTCCCGGAGCGGCCGCGCAAGGCGATCGCCCCGCTCAAGGAGTCCGGCGAGCGCTGGCTGGAGATCATGGAGGCCGCGCACGGCCTCGGCGTGGAATCCACCTCCACCATGCTGATGGGCACCGGCGAGACCAACGCCGAGCGGATCGAGCACCTGCGGATGATCCGCGACGTGCAGGACCGCACCGGCGGTTTCCGCGCCTTCATCCCGTACACCTACCAGCCGCAGAACAACCACCTGAAGGGCTCGACCCAGGCCACCGTCTTCGAGTACCTGCGGATGATCGCGATCGCCCGTCTGTTCCTCGACAACGTCGCCCACATCCAGGGCTCCTGGCTCACCACCGGCAAGGAGGCGGGCCAGCTGTCGCTGCACTACGGCGCAGACGACCTCGGCTCCGTGATGCTGGAGGAGAACGTCGTCTCGGCGGCCGGTGCCAAGCACCGCTCCAACCTGACCGAGCTGATCCACCTCATCCGTGCCGCCGACCGCGTCCCGGCGCAGCGCTCGACCACGTACGAGCACCTGCGGGTGCTGGACGACCCGGCGAACGACCCGGTCGACCCGCGGGTCGCCTCGCACATCGCCTCCACGGCGATCGAGGGCGGGACGGCGCACCCGGAGCTGAAGATCCTGGACAACTGAGTCCTTCGCGTCGTCCGCGTCGTCCCTCTTCTGCGCGTCCTGCGCGTCCTGCGCGTTCTTCGTGTTCTTCGTGTCCTTTGAGCCCGTCGAGTTCGTCGGGCTCGTCGAGTCCTCGGAGCCCGAACCGGTGCTGACCCTCCACCGGGCGGCCCTGGTGCTGCCCGACCCGGCCGATCCCACCGCCCCGTCCTTCGCCGACGGGGCGGTGGTGGTGCGCGGCGAACTGGTCGAGGCCGTCGGGTCGTTCGGGGAGCTGGCGGCGGCACACCCGTCGGCGCGGGTGCGGGACTGGGGCGCAGCGGCGGTGCTCACGCCCGGGCTGCGCAACCCCTGGGGGCAGCGACTGCTGGAGCGTGACTACCACCCGGATCCGCGCGAGGAGATCGGCGTCGAGCCGGTGGCGGACGGGCTGGTGGGCTGCACCGACGAGACCCGGTACGGGGCGAGCGCGCGGCGCGGGCTGCAGCGGATGCTCGGGTTCGGGGTGACGGCGGTCGCCGGGCCGTTCGAACGGGCCGCGGTGCGGACGGCGGTGGCACGTTCGGGGCTGGGGACGCTGCCAGGGGCTTCCGGCGCCGGTGCGGGGTCGCTGGACCCGCTGGCGGTGCTGCCGTTGGCATGGGCCGTGCACGGGCGGGTGGCGGCCGGCGGGCGGGCGGACTTCGCGGTGTTCCCGGTGCTGCCGGTGGTGTCGGCGCTGCCGGGGGTGTCGGCGCCGCCCGGCGAGGGTGGGGGCGGGGCGCGGCCGGCGCCCGGTGGGTGCCTGGCGACGGTGCTGGGCGGGCGGTTGGTGTACAGGCGACGGTGACTGCTCGTCGGGGGTCGGTGACCGGCCGGTGTGACGTACTCGTCAGTAGTCGGATTTCCTTGGTGGGTAGGGGACTTGCTTCGTGTGCACTCGAACTGCCGTGCTCTCCCAGGGGGGTGATTGCCCCTTCGCCGTGACCTGAGGGCCCGCCAGCGGATACGATCCCGGACAGCTCACTCCGTACCCTCACCACACCACTGCCCGTGCCCGCGGGCGGCGGGGCCGTGTCCCAGGCCCCGGAGGCAAGCCAGGACAGGAACCATGCAAACCGCGACCGTCTCCCCGCCGCGAGCCCCGCGGTTGGGCCGTGGTTGGTACCTCGCCGCCGTGCTCAGCGCCGTGCTGGCCGTCGGGATGTGCCTGCTCGGTTGGCGCCAGGCCGACCAGGCCGACCGGATCGCGGCCCATCCGGTGAGAGTCGAGGGCGTCGTCACCCAGCTTCCGACCGGCGGCGGCACGTACAGCGCCGTCAGCTACACGGTGAGCGGCCAGCCGCACACCGCGGCCGCGCTGCCGCTCGCCGACGGCGCCAAGGTCGGCGACACGGTCTGCCTGGAGCACGCGGCCGACGATGCGGGAGCGGTGCGGATCTGCGGCGACACCTACCCCCAGCCGGTCGGCGTGGGACTGGCCCGGTTCAGCGTGCCGGTCGCCGTCGTGCTGTTCCTGGTCTGCGTGCTGCGCATCCGGCGCCACCGGCGGGCCGTGGCCGTCCGCACCGGGCAGGGCCGGCTCGCCGCCAACCTCGCGCTGGCGACCGGGGCGCTGACCGAGGGGATGCCCGCGATAACCCAGGGCAAGCGCTCCCGGCGCAGGCGGCGCGCGGGCGGGCGGCGGGGGTCGCACCAGGGCGGGTGACCGGCGGGGCGGCCTGTCGGGGCGGCCTGTCGGGGCGGCCCGTCGGGTTGGTGGTCGGGCTCGTGCCGGTCGGGCCCGTGGTGCCCTCCCGGTGTGCCCCGTTGGTCGGGGCGCCCGTCACAGGGTGAAGAATGGGGGCGTGACCCGAGCCTCCCTGGACAAGCAGCCGCACGAAGTCGCCGCCATGTTCGACGACGTCGCGGCCAAGTACGACCTCACCAACGACGTGCTCTCCCTCGGCCAGGCCCGCGCCTGGCGACGGGCGGTGGCCGAGGCGGTCGACGCCGGACCGGGGGACCTCGTGCTCGACCTCGGGGCCGGCACCGGAACCTCCTCGCTGCCCTTCGCCGAGGCCGGGGCCAAGGTCGTCCCGTGCGACTTCTCCGTCGGCATGCTGACCGAGGGCAAGCGCCGCCACCCCGAGCTGCCGCTCACCGCCGGCGACGCCACCCGGCTGCCGTTCGCGGACGACACCTTCGACGCCGTGACGATCTCCTTCGCGCTGCGCAACGTCCAGGAGACGGACGCGGCGCTGAGCGAGATGCACCGGGTCACCAAGCCCGGCGGCAAGCTCGTGATCTGCGAGTTCTCCACGCCGACCTGGACGCCGTTCCGGACCGTCTACACCGAGTACCTGATGCGCGCGCTGCCGCCGGTCGCCACCGCCGTCAGCAGCAACCCGGACGCGTACGTCTACCTCGCCGAGTCCATCCGGGCCTGGCCGGACCAGCCGGCGCTGGCCGCCCGGATGCAGGAGAGCGGCTGGTCGAAGGTCGCCTGGCGGAACCTGACCGGCGGGATCGTCGCGCTGCACCGCGGGTACAAGTCCGCGTAGCGCGGGGCGGACGTGGGGTGAAGGTGTAGCGGCGACGGGACAGGGGCGGCGCGGCGGCGCGAGGCGGAAGGTCGGGTGCGGGCCGTGCTGCCCGTTCCGTCCGGTACCGCTCCGCACGGCTCCCTGCCACCCCGTCCCGCCCCGCCTCGCCCCGTCCCGCGTCGGGGCGCGGGCGACTCCGGTGGCGTGAGCGGAACTAGACTGCCGGAGACAAAAGCCGCCATCCCCCGCCGCAGCTCCAGGAGTGTGTCCACGTGTCCGAGACCGCAGCCGATCTGACGAAGCGGGACAGCACGGTCGAGAGCACCGCCGACGTCATCGTGGTCGGCGCGGGCCCGGCCGGCTCCACGACCGCGTACTACCTCGCCCAGGCGGGGCTGGACGTGCTGCTGCTGGAGAAGACCGCCTTCCCCCGCGAGAAGGTCTGCGGCGACGGCCTGACTCCGCGCGCCACCAAGCAGCTGGTGGACATGGGCATCGACGTCTCCACCGAGAACGGCTGGCTGCACAACAAGGGCCTGCGCATCATCGGCGGCGGCGTCCGGCTGGAGCTGGACTGGCCCGAGCTGGCCTCCTTCCCGGACTACGGCCTGGTCCGCAAGCGCGCCGACTTCGACGAGCTGCTGGCCCGTCAGGCCGAGAAGGCCGGCGCCCGGCTCTACGAGCGCTGCAACGTCAGCGGCCCGGTCCTGGACGACCGCACCGGCCGGATCGTCGGCGTCACCGCCAAGCTCGGCGAGGAGAAGCGGCCGGTCACGTTCCGGGCCCCGCTCGTGGTCGCCGCCGACGGCAACTCCACCCGGCTCTCGCTCGCCATGGGCCTGCACCGCCGCGAGGACCGCCCGATGGGCGTCGCCTACCGCACCTACTTCAACTCGCCGCGCCACGACGACGACTACCTGGAGTCCTGGCTGGAGCTGTGGGACACCCGCGGCGGCCAGCGCAAGCTGCTGCCCGGCTACGGCTGGGTCTTCGGCATGGGCGACGGCACCTCCAACGTCGGCCTCGGCATCCTCAACTCCTCGCCCGCGTTCGGCGAACTCGACTGGCGCGAGGTGCTCAAGGCCTGGTGCGCCGGTATGCCGGAGGAGTGGGGCTACACCCCCGAGAACATGACGGAACCGATCCGCGGCGCCGCGCTGCCGATGGCCTTCAACCGGCAGCCGCACTACACCCGCGGCCTGCTGCTCGTCGGCGACGCGGGCGGCATGGTCAATCCGTTCAACGGCGAGGGCATCGCCTATGCGATGGAATCCGGCCAGATCGCCGCAGGCGTCATCGTGCAGGCCCACGCCCGCCTCACCGACGGCGGCCGCGAGCGCGCCCTGCAGGCCTACCCGCGCATCCTCAAGGACGTGTACGGCGGCTACTACACGCTCGGGCGCGCGTTCGTGAAGCTGATCGGCAACCCCAAGGTGATGCAGCTCGCCGCCCAGCACGGCCTGCCCCGGCCGCTGCTGATGCGCTTCACCCTCAAGCTGCTCGCCAACCTCACCGACCCGAAGGGCGGCGACGCGATGGACCGCGTGATCAACGGGCTGGCGAAGGTCGCGCCCAACGCCTGATGCGCGGCGCCTGACGGCGGTGTGGGGTTGGTTCGGGCCTCGTCGGTCTTGGGTGGGCTCCGGCTCGGGCTTTCTCCTCTGCCGTCTACTGCGCCGTCTCCGCCGCCGTCTTCTACGCCGTCTCCGCCGTCTTATCGGGCCCGCCGACCGGGCGCCGGGAGGCGGCGGAGCGCTGCTCGACGTAGGCCAGGCGCTCGGCGAACACCTGGGCGGCGTCGGGGGTGAGCGTCCGCAGGGCGACGAGGGCGCTGAAGACGACGTCGCAGAGTTCGTGCTGGACGTCCTCCCAGCTGTGAGTGACGCCCTTGCGCGGGTTCTGACCGGTGGCGCCGATCACCGCGGCTCCGACCTCGCCCACCTCCTCGGAGAGCTTGAGGAGCCGCAGCAGGCGCTCCTCCTGCGGCGACTGCGTGCTGTGCTCGTCCAGCCATGCGACCAGGTGGTCGACGCTCTCCCAGATCCGGCCGTCCATGTGGTGCTGCTCCCTGCGGTGTTGTTGGTGCTGCCACCGTACGGGAGCGGCAACGGGGGGTGGAGCCGGGCGGCTGCGCCCGGCCCTCCCGCCGGTCGGCTGACAGTCAGTGCTTGCTGATCTGCACGTTGCGGATGTTCACGGGGACCTTGGGGTAGCCGTCGCCGGGGCCGTTCTGGTCGTCCTCGCCGGCGGCGGCGATCTTCTGCAGGACGTCGAGGCCGGCCGTGACCCGGCCGAACGGGGTGTAGGCGGGGGAGAGCTTGGTGTCCTTCCAGACGATGAAGAACTGGCTGCCATTGGTGTTCGGACCGGCGTTGGCCATGGCCACGGTGCCCGCAGGGTAGGTGGCACCGGTCAGGTTCTCGTCCGGGAAGGAGTAGCCCGGACCGCCGCTGCCCGTCCCGGTCGGGTCCCCGCACTGCAGGACGTAGATCCGCTGGGTGGTGAGGCGGTGGCAGTGGCTGCGGTCGAAGTAGTCGTGCTCGGCGAGGAACCGGAACGAGAAGGTGGTGCAGGGCGCCTTGTCGGTCAGCGCCTCGAAGGTGATCGGGCCCTGGTTGGTCCGGAGGGTCGCGTGGTAGGGGCGGGCGGCCTGCTGGGCGTCGAAGGCCGGGATGCCCTTGAAGTTGTCGGCCGGGACGGCGGGTGTGTAGGTGCAGGCCGCACCCTGAGCGGGGCTGGCGCCGGATGGTGCCGCGACGGCGGTGCCGGTGCTCACGGCGAGCGGGAGAACGGTGGCGGCGGCGACCAGCGCCCAGTGCTTGCGCTTCACGTGACGGGCCTTCCGTGGGGTGGTGGACGGCATGCTTGTCATGGAGGCATCATCCACGGCCGGGTGGGTCTCCGGTAGGGGGTCGGGGCGGCTGGGGCTCCTTTGGTCGCGTGGTGTTGACGGCCGGTCGGCTGGCTTGCGGGAGTGGCCGACCGGGGCTGCTGGCCTGCTGACGTGTTGGGTTGCCGACGTGTTGGGTTGCCGGCCTGCGGCTATGGGGTGGGGGCGTTCGGCGCGGTGTCGGGCTCCGGGTCGGTCGGGGCGGTGTCGGGCTCCGGGTCGGCCGGGGCGGAGGTGAACAGCCCGGCGCGGGCGGCCAGGGCGGCGGCGTCGGCGGCCCGTTCGGCGGTGCGGGCTTCCAGTGGTTCGCCGGTGACGAACAGTCGGTAGTAGAGCGGGGCGGTGGCGGCCCTGATGATCTCGGCGCCGTCCGTCCCGGCCGACAACTCGCCTCGGGCGACAGCCCGTTGGGCGACTTCGGCGGCCTGGCGGTGACGGGCCGCGAAGAACTCGCGAAGGGCTGCCGCCCCGGCGTCGGAGCGCTGGGCGGCGTAGATCAGCGCGGTGGGTGTGGGGCTCTGCTCGGGGTCGGTGAAGACGGTGAACACCTCCTGGGTGATCCGGCGGAGGTCCTCCTGGAGGTCTCCGGTGTCGGGCAGCGGCCAGGGCTGGTCGGCCGAGGCGGCCAGGGCGTCCGCGACCAGTCCGTCGACCCCGCCCCAGCGCCGGTAGAGGGTCGCCTTGTGGACGCCGGACCGGGCTGCGACCGCCTCCACGGTGAGGCTGTCGTAGCCCTTCTCCGTGACCTCGGCGAGCGTGGCGGCGACCACGTCCGCACGGACCCGGGCGCTGCGGCCGCCTGGACGCGGGGACGGCGTGCGGGGGTGCTGGTCGGGGTGGGTGGGCTCGCTCAAAGTCGACTCCAGTCGCATTAAGACTTGCTGCGGGGTGGCGATCATGCCATGCTCATCTTAATGCGACCTGAGTCGCATTACGAGAGGAGCCTGTGTGACCGCCACCGCCATCCCCGACCCGACCGTTCTCCACCCGCTCACCGGCCACGACCGGGTGGTCCTGCTGCGCCCGCTTGTCGCCGACCCGAGGATCGAGGTCGGTGAGTACACCTACTTCGACGACCCCGACGGGGCCACCCGCTTCGAGGAGCGCAACGTCCTCTACGCCTACGGGCCCGAACGGCTGGTGATCGGCAAGTACTGCGCGATCGCCACCGGAACCCGCTTCCTGATGGCCGGGGCCGCCCATCCGACCATCGGTGTGTCCACCTTCCCCTTCACGATGTTCGGCGGCAGCTGGACGGAGCAGACCCTCGACATCGTCACGGGTCTCCCCAGCCGGGGCGACACCGTGGTCGGCAACGACGTCTGGTTCGGCTTCGGCGCCACCGTCCTGCCTGGCGTCCGGATCGGCGACGGAGCGATCATCGCGGCCGGTGCGATGGTCACCGCCGACGTCGAGCCCTACACGATCGTCGGCGGCAACCCCGCCCGTCCGATCCGGCGCCGCTTCGACGACGCCGACATCGAACGCCTGCTCCGCGCCGCCTGGTGGGACTGGCCGGTCGAACTCGTCACCGAGCAGGTCCGAGCCATCATGTCCGGCAGCCCAGCCGACATCGAGGCCATTGCCGACGCGAACGGCCTGCTCGCCTCCTGACCCGTCGGCACCCGGCCGGGGCATTGATCACCGGCGGCCTGGTGCGCGAGGATGGCGCCCCCTTGCTCCACCCCTCACCCCGTCCGCCGCTGAGCCACACGCCCAGCTCCTGGGTCCGTCCGACGCCGTACGGTCCTCGCACCCGCCGGTTCCGTTCGCTCGGAGGGATCCTCCTCATGCGTGCCTCCCTGTCCTCGTCCTCGTCGGTTCTTCGTGATCTGCCGGTCCTGCTGGTGGCAGTGGTCTGGGGATCGAGCTTCCTCGCCGTCCAACGGGTGGCCGAGCCCGGGACGGTCGTGGCGATGCTCGTGCTGCGCTTCGGGCTGGTGCTGCCGCTGCTCGGGCTGGCTGCGTGGCGGGCCCTGCGGAAGCTGACGCGCGCCGAGTGGCTCGGCGGCGGCGCACTGGGCCTCGTCCTCAGCGGCATCTTCCTGCTGGAGACCTATGGCGCTGTGCACACCTCCGCCACCAACGCCGGGCTGATCATCAGCCTCGCCATGGTGCTCACCCCGCTCGGCGAGAGCGCCCTCGGCCGGACCGCACCACCACGAGCCTTCCTCGCGGCTGCCGGGCTGGCCGTCCTCGGCGTCGCCCTGCTCACCGGCGACGGCGGGCTGCACCCTCCGACCCTCGGCGACCTCCTTGTACTCGGCGCCGCCCTGGTCCGTTCCGCGTACGTCCTCGCCATGGCCCGCACCCGGGCCGTTCGCGACACCGACATGCTCGCCGTCACCTGGATCCAACTGGCGGTTGCCAGCGCAGTGTTCGCCGTCGTCGCATTCGCCGTCGGCCCCGCCCCGTGGACCGTCGCGCTCTCGTACGGAGCCGGCCAGTGGGCCTGGCTGCTGCACCTGTCCTTGTTCTGCACGCTCTTCGCCTTCTTCGTTCAGATGTGGGCCGTCCGGGCGACTTCGCCGTCCCGGGTGAGCCTGCTGCTCGGTACAGAACCGCTGTGGGCCGCGGTCTTCGGCATCACCGTCGCCGGGAACCGGATGGGCCCGCTCGCCCTGCTCGGCGGGGCCCTGGTGCTGTTCGCCACCGAGTGGGGTCGGCGCACCGCCCCCGCACCGCGCCCGGCCAGGGGCGAGGAGGAGGCAGGTGCGGCGGCGGACGCGAGGACCGGGAGGCAGACCCGGGAGTCCACCCCGGCGTGATCCGTCGTCGTGGTCACCGGCGCCGCCACAGCGTCCGACGGGCGTAGTCGACGGTGACTGCGCCGAGCAGCGGACCCCAGGCCACCAGAGGAAGGTACGCGGCCGTCATCACCAGGCCGGCGAATCCGTGCGGCGCATCCGGATCGGCCAGGTTGTGGGCCCAGCGGCCGAACAACCCCTCCAAGCCGAGGGAGGTGAGTATCGCCGAACCCAGCAGAGCCGGCACGATCGCGGCGAGCGGCTGGACCCGGCGGCCGCCGATCAGCGGGATCCACCGGGGCGCCACCAGCCCCCAGGATCGCACCAGGCCCAGGGTCAGGAAGGCCAGTGCCTCCGTCAGGGCGCTCAGCACCACGCAGTAGACCGTGCCCCAACCCGGCTGGTGCGCTTCGAAGGCCGCGGCCGTCGCCCCGCTGAAGCCGACCGGGACGCCGAAGCCGAAGACGATCCGCCACACCCCCGAGGGGACGGTGCTCAGGGCGGCGGCTTTGGCGGCCAGCTGAGCCCAGCGGGGCGCGGGCTCGACGGCCACGCCCGCCGCTCCGGCAGCACGGCCTCGGTGGGTGGCAGCGACGCGGGAGTTGATCGCGAGCTTCGACACGGTGCGCTCCTTTCGGCCCGGCCCCCTCGGCCGGTGCGATGACTCAAGACTGGAGGTCCACCAGGGGGCTGCGGCAGTGCCGATCGGGCTGTTCCCCCTGCTCAACCGGACTGTGAAATATGCCGATCGGCACAGGTGGACCGGCTTCGGCCCGTCGTAATGTGACGGCAGTCGAAGAGTTCACGAGAGGCGGTGACGATGACTCAGCTCCTGTCCTTGGCCGTCCCGGCGTTGCTGCTGCCGGCCTGGCTGCTCCGCGGCCGTTACGGACCGGCGGCGGTGACCACCGCGCTGGGCGCGGTGTCGGTGGCGGTCTCGTTCGTCGTCTGGTTCGCCGGCCACTGGGCGGAGGCGGACCGCTGGACCGGACTGGTCGGCCTGGCCGAACTGGCGGGCCTGCTGCTGGCGGTGCTCCTCAGCCTGCGCGCCGAGGACGGCCCGCGGTGTGCGGCGGCCGCTTGGACGGCATGCGGAGCGGTCGCGCTCTGGCCGTCCCGGTTCGACGGGCCCGTCGACGCGCTCACGCTCTTCGGGTTCGGATCGATGCTGGCCCTGCCGACGGTGCTGATCGGCCTCTACCTGCGCGGTCTGGACGAGGGCCGGGCCCGTGCGGTCGCCGAGGCCAGGCGTGCTCAGCGGATCGAGCTGGCACACGACCTCCACGACTTCGTCGCGCACGACGTCAGCGGCATGGTCGCCCAGGCGCAGGCGGGGGCGTATCTGGCCTCCGTCGACCCGGCCCGGACGGCCGAGATGTTCGAGCGGATAGAACAGGCAGGGCAGCGGGCCCTGGCCTCGTTGGACCGAACCGTGCAGCTGCTTCGCAGCGAGGAGGCGGGAGGCCGCAGTCCACAGCCGGGCCTCGCCGAACTGGTCCAAGTGGCCGAGCAGTTCACGGCCGCCGGTGGTGCCGCGGTCCAGCTGGTGCTGCCGGACCAGCCGGTCCCGCGCGAGGCGGGTGGGACGGTCCACCGGATCGTCGTCGAGGCGCTGACCAACGTCCGACGGCACGCCCGGGGCGCCCGCCGTATCGACGTCCGGGCCAGCTGCACCGGTGAATGGCTGGAGCTGACCGTGACGAACGACGGCCGGGCGCCGGGTCCGGTCGCCCGCCCCCGCCGTGGCGGCGGCAGCGGACTGGCAGGACTGGCAGCGCGAGTGGAGGCTCTGGGCGGCGCGTTCGACGCAGGTCCGCACGGGCAGGAGGACTGGCGCGTGACGGCGAGGCTGCCACTGGCGGGGCGGGCGGAACCGGAGCGTTCGGAGACCCCGATGAGGACCAGTGCGGGTGCAGGGGAGAAGAGCAGATGAGCAACAGTGCAAGGCCGATCCGGATCCTGGTCGCGGACGACCAGGCCGAAGTCCGAAGCGCGTTCCGGATGATCCTGGACGCCCAGCCGGACATGGCGGTGGTGGCCGAGGCGGCGGACGGCGCCGCCGCGGTGGAGGAGGCGAAGAGGCTGCGGCCGGACGTGGTGCTCGCGGACATCCGGATGCCGAAGCTGGACGGCTTGGAGGTCACGAGGCAGCTGGCCGGCCAGTGCAAGGTGATCGTGGTGACCACCTTCGACCTGGACGAGTACGTGTACACGGCCTTGCGGCACGGTGCGGCGGGCTTCTTGCTGAAGCGTTCCGGGCCGGTACTGCTGATCGAGGCGGTCCGGGCGGCGATGGCCGGCGACGCGATGATCAGCCCACAGATCACGGTCCGGCTGTTGCAGCACATGGCGCTGCCCGGTTCCGGCCCGGCGCCCGGGCCCGCGGCCGCGGTAGGTGCGTCAGGCCCATTGATAGCCGGCCCGGCGGAGGAACTGACCGAGAGAGAAAGAGAGATCGCTGAGCTGGTGGCCGACGGAGCGACCAATGCCGAGATCGGCGCCGGGCTCTTCATCTCACCGGGAACGGTGAAGAACCACCTCGCCAACATCCAGCGCAAGCTCCGCGCCCGCAACCGGGTGGGCGTCGCGGCCTGGGTGTGGGAACGGGCAGCCAGTAACCGGTAACCGGCTGCCTGGCCCGCAGAGCGTAAGCGGATCACGGGAGGAGGCCCGCACAAGGGTGAGCCCCGCGAACGAGAGGAGGGCGACGCCAGAGGTGGAGGCGGGCTGAGGGATTCGAGGGCCGCACCAGGACGTCGGGCCGCCCGCAACGGAACGCAGAGCCGCGATAGGCGGTGGAGGAGGACGAGGGCGAGGGCAGGCCCCAGGGCCCCACCCAACAGGCTGCCGGAGCTGCGAGCGCGCAGCAGCTCCGCGCTGAGACCGGCCGGCTCAGCGCACGTGACACCGGCAGCAGGTGGGGAACCCTGGCGCGGGCGGCGGGCGGCGGGCGGCGGGCGGCGGGCGGCGGGCGGCGGGCGGCGGGCGGCGGGCGGGGAGGGGGGAGAGGACCCCACGACAACTTCGCGCGCTTGTGAACGAAGGGTCAAGCAAGCGTTCCTCCCCTCACCACCCCTCCGAGTGAGCCCCCATAACACGTCAACATGACGTCCGGAAATTTGCCACTCGCGACGCATAGTTGATATAGGAACCCGTCCCTGACCAGTCGCTTCAAAGATAAATGCGACTGCTTGTGACCATTTGACTCCTTTACGTCGACAACTCTGGGCATGTTCACATTCGCGACCATTCACATGGTGTCGTAGATCACAAAGATGGCGACGAACTGCGTGTCGCAGATCACAAGCTACCGGGCATAGGATGCGCTCGTTCCAGGCTTTGTGAACTGCCTCACATGAGGTGGATCCCGGGAACTGGAACGCGGGTTCACCTCAGCGTGACCCGTCGGTTCCGATCTGCAGTCAAGGACGACTGGACGGAGGGAGCGGGGGCTATGAATGCCTACGCGCCGATCCTCGTACTCGGTGCCATCGCGGCGGCGTTCGCGGTCGGTTCCGTCGTGATGGCCTCACTCACCGGCCCCAAGCGCTACAACCGGGCCAAGTTGGAGGCGTACGAGTGCGGCATCGAGCCGACCCCGCAGCCCGTGGGCGGCGGTCGGTTCCCGATCAAGTACTACCTGACGGCGATGCTCTTCATCGTCTTCGACATCGAGATCGTCTTCCTCTACCCCTGGGCGGTGACCTTCGACGCCCTGGGGATCTTCGGGTTGGTCGAGATGCTCCTGTTCATCGCCACCGTCTTCGTCGCCTACGCCTACGTCTGGCGCCGCGGCGGCCTGGAGTGGGACTGAGCCCTGGAGCGGGACTGAGCCGGGGGCGGCGCCGCCGCCCTTGTGAACGAGCGGACAAGCTCCAACGAGCCGGACGTCCTCCCGGGCTCCCCGGACGTTCTCCCGGGCTCCCCGGGCGCACCCCGGAGGCTCACCGGGCGCATCGCCGGAAGTACCAGAGGACTTGAGGGCATTGAGAGGGATCTGATGGGAATCGAGGAGAAGCTGCCGAGCGGCTTTCTGCTCACGACCGTGGAGACGGCCGCCGGCTGGGTGCGCAAGGCGTCACTCTTCCCGGCCACCTTCGGTCTGGCCTGCTGCGCGATCGAGATGATGACCACCGGCGCCGGCCGCTACGACCTGGCCCGGTTCGGCATGGAGGTCTTCCGGGGATCCCCCCGGCAGGCCGATCTGATGATCGTGGCGGGCCGGGTGAGTCAGAAGATGGCCCCGGTGCTGCGCCAGGTGTACGACCAGATGGCCAACCCGAAGTGGGTCATCTCGATGGGCGTCTGCGCCTCCTCCGGCGGGATGTTCAACAACTACGCGATCGTCCAGGGCGTCGACCACATCGTCCCGGTGGACATCTACCTGCCCGGTTGCCCGCCCCGCCCGGAGATGCTGATGGACGCCATCCTGAAGCTGCACGACAAGATCCAGCACGAGCCGCTGGGCGTGAACCGGCGCCGCGCCGAGGAACTCGGCGAGGCCCTGGCCCTCAAGGCCACCCCGGTCAGCGAGATGCGGGGGCAGCTGCGATGAACGAGCAGGTACCCGAGACCCGCCGTGCGCAGCCGGTGCGCGAGATCCCGGTCGAGGTGGTCGGCCGCCGCCAGGGCATGTTCGGCACCCGGGGCAGCGGCGACACCTCCGGCTTCGGCGGCCTGTCCGCCCCGATCGTGCTGCCCGGCCCGAGTGAACGCCCGTACGGCGGCTGGTTCGACGAAATGGCCGACGAGTTCGAGGGCGCCCTGGAGGAGCAGGGCCTGGACCCGGCCGAGGTGATCGACAAGACCGTGGTCGACCGCGGCGAGCTGACCTTCCACCTCGACCGCGCCCACCTCCTGAAGGCCGTGCGCATCCTGCGCGACGACCCGGCGCTGCGCTTCGAACTGTGCCTGGGCGTCAGCGGAGTGCACTACCCCGGCGACAAGGGCCGCGAGCTGCACGCGGTCTACCACCTGCGCTCGATCACCCACGGCCGGCTGATCCGGCTGGAGGTCACCGCGCCGGACGCCGACCCGCGCATCCCCTCCGTGGTGAGCGTCTACCCGACCAACGACTGGCACGAGCGCGAGGCCTACGACTTCTTCGGCCTGGTCTTCGACGGCCACCCGGCGCTCACCCGGATCATGATGCCGGACGACTGGCTGGGGCACCCGCAGCGCAAGGACTACCCGCTCGGCGGCATCCCCGTCGAGTACAAGGGCGCCCAGATCCCGGCACCCGACCAGCGGAGGTCGTACAGCTGATGAGCACCCAGCACTACGAGGAAGCAGACGCCCGCGAGACCACCGAGGGCCGGGTCTTCACCGTCACCGGCGGCGACTGGGGCGAGGTGGTCGAGGCGGTCGGCCGGGCCGACGACGAGCGCATCATCGTCAACATGGGCCCCCAGCACCCGTCCACCCACGGCGTGCTGCGGCTGATCCTGGAGATCGACGGCGAGACGGTGAAGGAGGCCCGCTGCGGCATCGGCTACCTCCACACCGGCATCGAGAAGAACATGGAGTTCCGCAGCTGGGTCCAGGGCACCACCTTCGTGACCCGCATGGACTACCTGACCCCGCTGTTCAACGAGACCGCCTACTGCCTGGCGGTCGAGAAGCTGCTCGGCATCACCGGCGACGTCCCGGAACGGGCCAACGTCATCCGCGTGATGATGATGGAGCTCAACCGGATCGCCTCGCACCTGGTCTGCCTGGCCACCGGGGGCATGGAGATCGGCTCCACCACCCTGATGATCTACGGCTTCCGGGACCGCGAACTGATCCTGGACGTCTTCGAGCTGGTCACCGGACTGCGCATGAACCACGCGTACGTGCGCCCCGGCGGGCTGGCCCAGGACCTGCCCCCGGGCGCGGTGGACCAGATCCGCGAGGCGGTCCGCACCTTCCGCTCCCGGATGCACGAGTACGACAAACTCGCCACCACCAACCCGGTGTTCAAGGCCCGCCTGGTCGACGTCGGCTTCCTGGACCTGGCCGGCTGCCTGGCCCTCGGCGCCACCGGCCCGATCCTGCGGGCCACCGGCCTGCCGCACGACCTGCGCAAGACCGACCCGTACTGCGGCTACCAGGACTACGACTTCGAGGTCGTCACCGCGGACACCGCCGACTCCTACGGCCGCTTCCTGATCCGCCTGGAGGAGATGAAGCAGTCGCTGCGGATCGTCGAGCAGTGTCTGGACCGGCTGCGCCCGGGCCCGGTCATGGTGGCCGACAAGAAGATCGCCTGGCCCGCCCAACTGGCCGTCGGGCCCGACGGCCTGGGCAACTCGCTCGACCACATCCGCAAGATCATGGGCACCTCGATGGAGGCCCTGATCCACCACTTCAAGCTGGTCACCGAGGGCTTCCGGGTCCCGGTCGGCCAGGCGTACGCGGCGGTCGAGTCGCCCAAGGGCGAGCTGGGCGTGCACGTGGTCAGCGACGGCGGGACGCGCCCGTACCGGGTCCATTTCCGGGATCCGTCGTTCACCAATCTGCAGACGATGGCGGCGATGTGCGAGGGCGGCCAGGTGGCCGACGTGATCGTCGCGGTGGCCGGGATCGACCCGGTGATGGGAGGCGTGGACCGGTGACCAACGTCGAACTCGGACTGCCGGCGCTGCCGGCCCCGCCCTACCCCGAGGAGGTGCGCGCCCGGCTCGCCGCCGACGCCGCCGAGCTGATCGGCCGCTACCCCCAGGCCCGTTCGGCGCTGCTGCCGCTGCTGCACCTGGTGCAGGCCGAGGAGGGCTTCGTCAGCCCGACCGGGATCCGCTTCTGCGCCGAGCAGTTGGACCTCACCACCGCCGAGGTCACCGCCGTCGCCACCTTCTACACGATGTACCGGCGGCGCCCGGCCGGGAAATACCACGTCGGGGTCTGCACCAACACCCTGTGCGCGGTGCTCGGCGGCGACCAGATCTTCGCCGAGCTCCAGCAGCACCTGGGGATCGGCAACAACGAGACCACCGAGGACGGCGGGATCTCGATCGAGCACATCGAGTGCAACGCCGCCTGCGACTACGCCCCCGTGGTGATGGTCAACTGGGAGTTCTTCGACGACCAGACCCCGGAGAGCGCCCGGCAGCTGGTGGACGACCTGCGGGCGGGCCGCGAGGTGCGGCCCACCCGCGGCGCCCGGCTGTGCGGCTTCAAGGAGACCGCCCGGATCCTGGCGGGCTTCCCCGACGAGCGCCCCGGCGCCAACGACGAGTCCGGCGCGGGCGGCGCCCCCTCGCTGGCCGGCCTGCGGCTGGCCCGCGGTGAGGCCCTCCCCGGCACCCCGGGCGCCAAGGTCGTCTCCCCCCGCCACGAGGAACTCCGCCACGACGAGCTCCGCCACGACGAGCTCCGCCACGACGAGCTCCGCCACGAGGGCAAGGCCGACGGCCAGGAAGGGACCGAAGCGTGATGACCTCCGCCGAGCCGGCCGAGAAGCTGCTCACCCCCGTCCTGTCCGACTCCTGGGACGACAGCCGCCCGTGGACCCTCGCCACCTACCGCCGCCACCACGGCTACGAGGGCCTCAAGGCGGCCCTCGCCATGCCCCCGGACGACGTGATCGCCCTGGTCAAGGACTCCGGCCTGCGCGGCCGCGGCGGCGCGGGCTTCCCCACCGGGATGAAGTGGCAGTTCATCCCGCAGAACGACGGCAAGCCGCACTACCTGGTGGTCAACGCCGACGAGTCCGAGCCGGGCACCTGCAAGGACATCCCGCTGCTGTTCGCCAGCCCGCACTCGCTGATCGAGGGCATGGTGATCGCCTCCTACGCGATCCGCTGCGACCACGCCTTCATCTACCTGCGCGGCGAGGTCGTCCCGGTGCTGCGCCGCCTGCACGCGGCCGTCGCCGAGGCGTACGAGGCCGGGCTGCTGGGCCGCAACGTCCTCGGCTCCGGCGTGAACCTCGACATCACCGTGCACGCCGGCGCCGGCGCGTACATCTGCGGCGAGGAGACGGCGCTGCTGGACTCGCTGGAGGGCCGGCGCGGCCAGCCGAGGCTGCGGCCGCCGTTCCCGGCGATCGCCGGCCTGTACGCCTGTCCGACGGTGGTCAACAACGTCGAGTCCATCGCCTCGGTGCCGGCGATCCTGGCGCGCGGCAAGGAGTGGTTCAAGGGCCTCGGCACCGAGAAGTCCCCGGGCTTCACGCTGTACTCGCTCTCCGGCCACGTCACCAACCCGGGCCAGTACGAGGCGCCGCTCGGCATCACCCTGCGCCAGCTGCTGGACCTCAGCGGCGGCGTCCGGGCCGGACACCGGTTGAAGTTCTGGACCCCGGGCGGCTCCTCCACCCCGATGTTCACCGACGAGCACCTCGACGTACCGCTGGACTACGAGGGCGTCGGCGCGGCCGGCTCGATGCTCGGCACCAAGGCGCTGCAGGTCTTCGACGAGACCACCTGCGTGGTGCGGGCGGTCACCCGCTGGACCGAGTTCTACGCCCACGAGTCCTGCGGCAAGTGCACCCCCTGCCGGGAGGGCACCTACTGGCTGGTCCAGCTGCTGAAGCGGATCGAGGCCGGCGAGGGCGTCGAGGGCGACCTGGAGAAGCTCCTCGACATCGCCGACAACATCAACGGCAAGTCCTTCTGCGCGCTGGGCGACGGCGCGGCCAGCCCGATCGTCTCCTCGCTCAAGTACTTCCGGGCCGAGTACGAGCAGCACCTGGCCGAGCGCCGCTGCCCGTTCGACCCGGCCGCCTCCACCGTCTGGGCCGACGGCCCCCGCCCCGGCCACCAGTCCGCCACCGAAAGGGAGGTGCACGCGTGACGATCACCGAGCCGACCGCCTCCACGAACGACACAGCCGCGGTCGAACTGGTCACGCTCACCATCGACGGCGTCGAAGTGAAGGTCCCCAAGGGCACCTTGGTGATCCGGGCGGCCGAGACCATCGGCACCCAGATCCCGCGCTTCTGCGACCACCCGCTGCTGGACCCGGCCGGCGCCTGCCGGCAGTGCATCGTGGAGATCGAGGGCCAGCGCAAGCCGGTGGCCTCCTGCACCGTCCCGGTCGCCGAGGGCATGGTGGTGCGCACCCAGCTGAGTTCGCCGGTAGCCGAGAAGGCGCAGCGCGGCGTGATGGAGCTGCTGCTGATCAACCATCCCCTGGACTGCCCGGTCTGCGACAAGGGCGGCGAGTGCCCGCTGCAGAACCAGGCGATGTCCACCGGCGACGCGGACTCCCGCTTCGAGGGGATGAAGCGCACCTACGAGAAGCCGGTGCCGATCAGCAGCCAGGTGCTGCTGGACCGGGAGCGCTGCGTGCTGTGCGCGCGCTGCACCCGGTTCTCGCAGCAGATCGCCGGGGACCCGTTCATCGACCTGGTGGAGCGCGGGGCGCTGCAACAGGTCGGCACGGGCGTGGGGGACGACTTCGAGTCCTACTTCTCCGGGAACACCATCCAGATCTGCCCGGTGGGTGCGCTGACTTCGGCGGCTTATCGCTTCCGCTCGCGGCCCTTCGACCTGACCTCCTCACCGAGCGTGTGCGAGCACTGTTCGTCGGGCTGCGCCCAGCGCACCGACCACCGGCGGGGCAAGGTGCTGCGCCGACTGGCGGGCGAGGACCCGGCGGTGAACGAGGAGTGGAACTGCGACAAGGGCCGGTTCGCCTTCCGCTACGCCCAGCAGCGCGACCGGCTGACCACGCCGCTGGTGCGGGTGGACGGCGAGCTGGTGCCGGCGTCCTGGCCGGAGGCGCTGGCCCGGGCGGCGGAGGGGCTGCGCGGGGCCCGTACGGGCGTGCTGGCGGGCGGCCGGGTGACGGTGGAGGACGCGTACGCCTACGCGAAGTTCGCCCGGGTGGTGCTGGGCACCAACGACGTGGACTTCCGGGCCCGCCCGCACAGCGGTGAGGAGGCGGACTTCCTGGCCGCGGCGGTCGCCGGGCGCGGGGTGGACGTGGACGGCACCGGCGTGGACTACGAGCGGCTGGAGCAGGCCCCGGCGGTGCTGCTGGCGGGTTTCGAGCCGGAGGAGGAGTCGCCGATCGTCTTCCTGCGGCTGCGGAAGGCGAGCCGGGCGAACGGCCTGAAGGTGTTCTCGGTGGCGGCCTTCGCCTCCCGGGGGCTGGCGAAGCTGCGCGGTGCGCTGCTGCCGGCGGCTCCGGGCACCGAGCCGGAGTGGTTCGCGGCGCTGGCCGCGGACGAGCCGTTGAACGACGAGGCGGGCCGGGCGGCGGAGCTGCTGCGCCGGCCGGGTGCGGTGATCCTGGCGGGTGAGCGGCTGGCGTCGGTGCCGGGTGCGCTGACGGCGGTGCTGCGGCTGGCGCACGCGACCGGGGCCGAGCTGGCCTGGGTGCCGCGCCGGGCGGGCGAGCGCGGGGCGGTGGAGGCGGGTGCGCTGCCGGGCCTGCTGCCGGGCGGCCGTCCGGTGGCCGCGGCGGCGGCCCGGGCGGATGCGGCCGCGGTGTGGGGGGTGGCGGAGCTGCCGTCGCGTCCGGGCCGGGACACCGGCCAGATCCTGACCGCGGCCGTGCGGGGCGATCTGGACGCACTGCTGGTCGGCGGGGTGGATCCGGACGACCTACCGGATCCGGCGCTGGCCGGGGAGGCGTTGGCGGCGGCGTTCGTGGTGTCGCTGGAGCTGCGTCCGTCGGCGGTGACCGAGCGCGCCGACGTGGTGCTGCCGGTGGCGGCGGTGGCGGAGAAGGCGGGCACCTTCCTGGACTGGGAGGGCCGGGTGCGGATGTTCGAAGCCGCGCTGAAGCCGGACCAGCAGATGGGCCGCCACCTCCAGTCGGACCTGCGGGTGCTGACGATGCTGGCGGACGCGCTGGGCCACCGGCTGGACCTGGCGGACGTGCGGGCCGCCCGGTTGGAGCTGGACCGCTTCGAGCCGTGGCGGGGCGATCGGGCGGCCGCTCCGGCGGCGCACCCGGGTGTGCTGCCGCGGCCGGCCACCGGCCAGGCGGTGCTGGCGGGTTGGCGCCTGCTGCTGGACGAGGGCTCGCTGCAGCAGGGTGATCCGCACCTGGCGGGCACCCGGCACCGGGCGGTGGCCCGGGTCTCGCCGGCCACCGCACAGGAGGTCGGCGCACAGGAGACGGGTGCGCGGGAGGCGGGTGCGCGGGCGGCCGGTGCGCTGCGGCTGACCGGCCCGGCCGGTTCGCTGGTGCTGCCGCTGGAGATCACCGAGTCGCTGCCGGACCGCACGGTCTGGATCCCGCTCAACTCCACGCCGGGCGGCGCCCATCGCGCGCTCGGCACCACCGTCGGCCACCTGGTGACGATCGCCGCGGCCGAGCTGGAGCAGGCCGGCACCGGTTCCGAGGCCGGTGCCGTGGCCCGGGAAGGGGAGGTCCGATGACTTCGCAGCCGTACGAGACGCTCCACTTCTTCGGGCAGGACCCGTGGTGGCTGGTGGCGCTGAAGGCGGTGTTCTGCTTCGCGTTCCTGGTGCTGACGGTGCTGGTCGCGATCGTCTGGGAGCGCAAGGTGGTGGCCTGGATGCAGTTGCGCATCGGGCCGAACCGGCACGGCCCGTGGGGCCTGCTGCAGTCGCTGGCGGACGGTGTGAAGCTGGCGCTGAAGGAAGACCTGGTGGTCAAGGGCTCGGACAAGGTGGTCTACGTCCTGGCCCCGATCGTCTGCGCCATCCCGGCGTTCATGGCCTTCGCGGTGATCCCGTTCGGTCCGCCCGGCAACGAGGTGTCGGTCTTCGGCACCCGGACGCCGCTGCAGCTGACCGACTTCCCGGTGGCGCTGCTGTACGTGCTGGCGACGGCCTCGGTGGGCATCTACGGGATCGTGCTGGCGGGTTGGTCCTCGGGTTCGACGTACCCGCTGCTGGGCGGGCTGCGCTCCTCGGCGCAGATGATCAGCTACGAGATCGCGATGGGCCTGTCCTTCGCGGCGGTGTTCGTCTACTCGGGTTCGATGTCGACCTCGGAGATCGTCGCGCACCAGCAGCCGACCTGGTTCGCGGCGCTGCTGCCGGTGTCGTTCATCGTCTACGTCATCGCGATGGTGGGCGAGACCAACCGGGCGCCGTTCGACCTGCCGGAGGCCGAGGGCGAGCTGGTGGGCGGCTTCAACACCGAGTACTCCTCGCTGAAGTTCGCGATGTTCATGCTGGCCGAGTACGTCAACATGGTGACGGTCTCGGCGGTGGCCTCGACCCTGTTCCTGGGCGGCTGGCGGGCCCCGTGGCCGGTGTCGGCCTTCTGGGCGGGCGCCAACCACGGCTGGTGGCCGATGCTGTGGATCACGCTGAAGATCCAGCTGCTGCTGTTCTTCTTCATCTGGCTGCGCGGCACGCTGCCCCGGTTCCGCTACGACCAGTTCATGAAGCTGGGCTGGAAGGTGCTGATCCCGGTCTCGCTGGTGTGGCTGGTGCTGATCGCGAGCGTGCGGGCGCTGCGCAACGAGGGGTACGGCTTCGGCCAGGTGGTGCTGTACGTGGGCGCGCCGGTGGGCGCGGTCCTGCTGCTGGCGCTGGTGCGGGACTTCCTGCGGAAGCAGCCCGAGGAGGCCGAGGCGGCCGGGGACGGTCCGGCCAGGGGCGAGTTCGACCCGATGGCGGGCGGGTACCCGGTGCCGCCGCTGCCCGGCCAGATGCTCCCGCCGGTGCCGCGCCGGCCCGGCCGCGCCCCGAAGCAACTCCAGGACGCCCTCAACGGGGCCGACCATTCCGAAGGGAGCTGATCCGCGATGTCGTCCGACCAGACGGGCCGGCCCGAGCGGGCCGACCGGCCGTCGATCCTCGGCCCGGCCGCCGGCTTCGGCGTGACCTTCAAGGCCATGTTCAAGAAGCGGCTCACCGAGCAGTACCCGGAGCAGAAGAAGCCCACCGCTCCGCGCTTCCACGGCCGCCACCAGCTGAACCGGCATCCGGACGGCCTGGAGAAGTGCGTCGGCTGCGAGCTGTGCGCCTGGGCCTGCCCCGCCGACGCGATCTACGTGGAGGGCGCGGACAACCGGGACGAGGAGCGTTACTCCCCGGGTGAGCGCTACGGCGCGGTGTACCAGATCAACTACGCCCGCTGCATCCTGTGCGGGCTGTGCATCGAGGCCTGCCCGACCCGGGCGCTGACCATGACCAACGAGTACGAGCTGGCCGACTCCTCCCGCAAGGACCTGATCTTCACCAAGGAGCAGCTGCTGGTGGGCCTGTCCGAGGGCATGGTCGACACCCCGCACGCGATCTTCCCGGGCGCCGACGAGGGTGCGTACTACCGGGGCGAGGTCACCGCGGCGGCGCCGGGGACGGTCCGGCAGGAGCGCACCGACCGGGAGAGGGAGGTGCGGCCGTGATCGCACATCTGGCGGCGGCGAGCGGGACGACCTCCACGGGTGAGGCCGTCCAGTTCTGGGTGCTCGCGGTGATCGCGGTCGGTGGCGCGCTGGGCATGCTGCTGATGCGCAAGGCCGTGCACAGCGCGCTGTGCCTGGCGGCCACCATGCTGGCGCTGGCGGTCTGCTACATGGCCCAGGGCGCGGTGTTCCTGGGAGTGGTGCAGATCGTGGTCTACACCGGCGCGATCATGATGCTGTTCCTGTTCGTGGTGATGCTGGTCGGCGTGACCAGCGAGGACTCTCCCTCCTTGCCCGCCAACGGGCAGGAGGGGCCCGGGGAGCAGCTGAAGGGCCAGCGGTTCGCGGCGGTGCTGTGCGGGCTGGGCTTCGGCGTGCTGCTGATCGCGGGGATCGCCAACGCGAGGCTGGACCACTTCACCGGGCTGGCCGACGCGAACGCCGAGGGCAACGTGCCGGCTCTGGCCCGGCTGATCTTCACCCGGTACGTGTGGGCCTTCGAGGTCACCGGCGCGCTGCTGATCACCGCGGCGATCGGCGCGATGGTGCTGACCCACCGCGAGCACGTGAAGGCGCCGAAGACCCAGCGCGAGCTGGCGGCGCAGCGGGTGCGGGACAACATCCAGGTGCCGCCGCTGCCGGCGCCGGGCGTGTACGCGCGGCACAACGCGGTGGACGTCCCGGCGCTGCTGCCGGACGGCACGGTCGCCGAGGACTCGGTGATGGCGACGCTGCGCGAGCGCGGTCAGGTCCGGGACGTCAGCCAGGCGATGCTGCGGCGGATGGCGGAGCTGGAGAACAGCACGGCGGACTGGCTGGGCCGTCCGTCCTCGGAGCGGCCCGCGGCGGGCGGTCCGCGCAAGTCCCTGGAGCCGGCCGGCGCAAATGGTCACGGCAACCACGAGAGCGACGAGGAGGAGGCGCAGTGAACCCGGTCAACTACCTGTACCTGTCGGCCCTGTTGTTCACCATCGGGGCGTCCGGGGTGCTGATCCGGCGCAACGCGATCGTGCTGTTCATGTGCGTCGAGCTGATGCTGAACGCCTCGAACCTGGCGCTGGTGACGTTCTCCCGGATGCACGGGACCCTGGACGGCCAGATCATCGCCTTCTTCACGATGGTGGTCGCGGCGGCCGAGGTCGTGGTCGGCCTCGCCATCATCGTCTCCATCTTCCGGACCAGGCACTCCGCTTCGGTCGACGACAGCAACCTGATGAAGCTGTAGGCGGAGGGCCTTCGGTGAACTCTCTCATTCCGCTGCTGGTGGCGGCCCCGTTGGCCGGCGCCGCCCTGCTGCTGCTGGGCGGCCGGGCACTCGACCGGTTCGGCCACTGGCTGGCCACCGCACTCGCCGCGCTCTCGTTCGGCTTCGGCCTGGCGCTGTTCTCGGACCTGCTCGGCCGTGACGCCGAGCACCGGACGCTGACCGAGCACCTTTACACCTGGGTGCCGGTGAACGGCTTCCAGGCGGACGTGTCGTTCCGGCTGGACCAGTTGTCGATGACCTTCGTGCTGCTGATCACCGGGGTGGGCACGCTGATCCACCTGTACTCGGTGGGCTACATGGCGCACGACGAGCGCCGGCGCCGCTTCTTCGCGTACCTGAACCTGTTCCTGGCCGCCATGCTGCTGCTGGTGCTGGCGGACAACTACCTGCTGCTGTACTTCGGCTGGGAGGGCGTGGGCCTGGCCTCGTACCTGCTGATCGGCTTCTGGCAGCACAAGCCGAGCGCGGCGACGGCGGCGAAGAAGGCCTTCATCGTCAACCGGGTCGGCGACATGGGCCTGTCGATCGCGATCATGCTGATGTTCGCGGAGTTCGGTTCCTTCGCCTTCACCCCGGTCTTCGGGGCGGCGCACGAGGCGAGCGAGGGCAAGCTGACGGCCATCGGCCTGCTGCTGCTGCTGGCGGCCTGCGGCAAGTCGGCGCAGGTGCCGTTGCAGTCCTGGCTCGGGGACGCGATGGAGGGCCCGACCCCGGTCTCGGCCCTGATCCACGCGGCCACCATGGTGACCGCCGGGGTCTACCTGATCACCCGCTCCGCGGCGATCTTCGACCTGGCGCCCGGCGCCCGGACCGCCGTGGTGGTGGTCGGCGCGGTGACGCTGCTGTTCGGTGCGATCGTCGGTTGCGCCAAGGACGACATCAAGAAGGCGCTGGCCGGCTCGACCATGTCGCAGATCGGCTACATGGTGCTGGCGGCCGGCCTGGGCCCGATCGGCTACGTCTTCGCGATCATGCACCTGGTGACCCACGGCTTCTTCAAGGCCGGGCTGTTCCTCGGCGCCGGGTCGGTCATGCACGGCATGGACGACGAGGTGAACATGCGTCACTACGGCGGCCTGCGCAAGCACATGCCCTGGACCTTCGCCACCTTCGGCCTCGGCTACCTCGCCATCATCGGCTTCCCCGGCCTGTCCGGCTTCTTCTCCAAGGACCGGATCATCGAGGCGGCCTTCGCCAAGGGCGGCACCGAGGGCTGGATCCTCGGCCTGTGCGCGCTGGTGGGCGCGGCCATCACCGCGTTCTACATGACCAGGGTGATGCTGCTGACGTTCTTCGGCGAGAAGCGCTGGCAGCCGGACGCCAAGGGCGACCTGCCGCACCCGCACGAGGCGCCGAAGACCATGGTGGTCCCGATGGTGCTGCTGGCGTTCGGCTCGGTCTTCGCGGGCGCGCTGTTCGACATCAACGACTCCTTCGTGAAGTGGCTGGAGCCGGTCACCGGACACAGCGAGGGCGACTCGCCGCTCGCCCCGTGGACCGTCACCGGGCTGACCACGGTCTGCATGCTGGCCGGCCTGGGCCTCGCGTACGTGATGTACGGGCGCTCGCCCGTCCCGGTGGTGCCGCCGGTCGGCTCCCCGCTCACCCGGGCCGCCCGCCGCGACCTGCTCCAGGACGACTTCAACCACGCCGTGCTGGTGCGGCCGGGCTCGGCGCTCACCGCGACCCTGGTCTTCTTCGACAGCCGCGGCCTGGACGGCTTCGTCAACGGTCTGGCCGCCGTCATCGGGGGCCTGTCCGGCCGGCTGCGGAGGATCCAGAACGGCTTCGTCCGCTCGTACGCGCTCTCCATGTTCGGCGGCACGCTGGTGCTGGTCGCCTCGACTCTCCTGATGAGGTCCGTGTGATGGACAAGGAACCCACAACCCGCGGGGGAGGCCGGGCATGAGCGCCCTGCTGACCGTCACCTGCGCCGTCCCGGCGGCCGGCGCGGTGCTGACCGCCGCCCTGCCCGCCGGGGCGATCGAGGCCCGGCGCCGCACCACCAAGACCGTCGCGCTGGCCGTCTCGGCCGTCACCCTGGCGCTGGCCGCCGCGGTGGCGCTGCGCTTCGACCCGCACGGCGCCCGCTACCAGCTGACCGAGTCGTACAGCTGGATCCGCTCCTTCGGCATCACCTTCTCGCTCGGCGTGGACGGCATCGGTGCGGTGCTCGCGCTGCTCACGGCCGTCCTGGTGCCGATGGTGATGCTGGCCTCCTGGCACGACGCCGACCCGGGGCCGGCCGCGCCGGACGGCACCGTCGACCCCGACACCTTCGAACGGCGGCGCCGCACCCAGGGCTTCTTCGCCCTGATCCTGGCGGTGGAGGCGATGGTGATCGTCTCCTTCTACGCCACCGACGTCTTCCTGTTCTACGTGTTCTTCGAAGCCATGCTGATCCCGATGTACTTCCTGATCGGCGGCTTCGGCGACCGGGCGGGCGGCCCCGAGTCGGCGCGCCAGCGCTCCTACGCGGCCGTCAAGTTCCTGCTGTACAACCTGCTCGGCGGCCTGGTGATGCTGGCCGCCGTGATCGGCCTGTACGTGGTCGCCCAGGACCAGGGCTTCGGCACCTTCGACCTGCCGACCCTGACGAACGCGATCGCCGGCGGCAGCCTGAAGCTGTCCGGCACCGCCCAGAACGCGCTGTTCCTGGGCTTCTTCTTCGCGTTCGCGGTGAAGGCCCCGCTCTGGCCGCTGCACACCTGGCTGCCGAACGCGATGGGCGAGGCCACCGCGGGCACCGCCGTGCTGATCACCGCCGTGGTAGACAAGGTCGGCACCTTCGCGATGCTGCGCTTCTGCCTCGGGCTGTTCCCGGACGCCTCGAAGACCTTCGCCCCGGCGATCCTGGTGCTGTCGCTGATCGGGATCGTCTACGGCGCGCTGCTGGCGATCGGCCAGAAGGACATCAAGCGCCTGGTCGCGTACGCCTCGATCTCGCACTTCGGCTTCATCATCATGGGCATCTTCGCCCTGACCAGCCAGGGCCAGAGCGGCGCGACCCTCTACATGGTCAACCACGGCCTCTCCACCGCCGCGTGGATGCTGGTGGCCGGCTTCCTGATCTCCCGCCGCGGCTCGCGGCTGATCGCCGACTACGGCGGGGTGCAGAAGGTCGCCCCGGTGCTCGCCGGGACGTTCCTGATCGGCAGCCTGGCGACCCTGTCGCTGCCGGGGCTGGCCCCGTTCGTCAGCGAGTTCCTGGTGCTGGTGGGCACCTTCACCCGCTACCCGGCGATCGGTGTGATCGCCACCGTGGGCATCGTGCTGGCCGCGCTGTACGCGCTGCTGCTGTACCAGCGCACCATGACCGGGCCGGTGAAGGAGGGCGTGCGCTCGATGCCCGACCTCAAGGTCCGCGAACTGGCCGTGGTGGCACCGCTGGTGGCGCTGACGATCCTGCTCGGCGTCTACCCCGAGCCGCTCACCGACCTGGTGAACCCCTCGGTGGACGCGACGCTCTCGCAGGTCCACCGGACCGATCCGGCGCCGGCCCACCCGGTCGCCGCCACCTCAGGAGGTGAGCAGAAGTGAGTGCCAGCGCAGTGCTCGCCGCCGCCGGCGGCAACACCCCGAGCATTCCCGCACCGCACATCGAGTACGGCCAACTCTCCCCGATGCTGGTGGTGTTCGGCGCCGCCGTGGCCGGCATCCTGGTGGAGGCGTTCGTCCCCCGGCGGCTGCGGCACTGGACCCAGGTCTCGCTCGCCCTGGTCGCGCTGGTCGGCGCCTTCGTCGCCGTGGTGGTGCTGGCCGCGCAGGGCCACGGCGCCCCCCGGCTCGACCTGCTGGCCATGGAGTCGGTCGCGCTGGACGGCCCGGCGCTGTTCCTCCAGGGCGTGATCCTGCTGGTGGCGGTCGTCACGGTGCTCACCTACGCCGAGCGGAAGCTGGAGCCGAGGGCCGGCGGCGAACCCGCCGACGCCTTCGCCGCCCAGGCCGCCGCCACCCCGGGCGGGGAGCAGGAGCGGGCCGCGATCCGGGCCGGTTTCACCACCACCGAGGTGTTCCCGCTGACCATGTTCGCGGTCGGCGGCATGCTGCTCTTCCCCGCCGCCAACGACCTGCTGACCATGTTCGTGGCGCTGGAGGTCTTCTCCCTCCCGCTGTACCTGCTGTGCGCGCTGGCCCGGCGCCGCCGGCTGCTGTCCCAGGAGGCGGCGGTCAAGTACTTCCTGCTCGGCGCCTTCGCCTCGGCGTTCTTCCTGTTCGGCACGGCGCTGCTGTACGGCTACGCCGGCAGCGTGAAGCTCGGCGACATCGCGGACATCGTCTCCGGCAAGACGACGACCACCCCGGCGCAGCTGAGCAGCACCCAGGGCGACGTGCTGCTGCTGATGGGCCTGGCGATGCTGGCGGTGGGCCTGCTGTTCAAGGTCGGCGCGGTGCCGTTCCACTCCTGGACGCCGGACGTCTACCAGGGCGCGCCGACCCCGGTGACCGGGTTCATGGCCTCGGCCACCAAGGTCGCGGCCTTCGGGGCGTTCCTCCGGCTGTTCTACGTGGCCTTCCCGGGGCTGCGGCTGGACTGGCGGCCGGTGCTGTGGGGCGTGGCGATCCTGACCATGGTGGTGGGCGCGGTGCTGGCGGTGACCCAGCAGGACGTCAAGCGGCTGTTGGCGTACTCCTCGATCGCGCACGCCGGGTTCATCCTGACCGGGGTGATCGCGGTCAACAAGCAGGGCCTGTCCTCGGTGCTGTTCTACCTGGCGGCGTACTCCTTCGTGACGCTCGGCGCCTTCGCCGTGGTCACCCTGGTGCGGGACTCCAAGGGCGAGGCGACCCACCTGTCCAGCTGGGCGGGGCTGGGGCGGCGTTCGCCGCTGGTGGCGGCGGTGTTCGCACTGTTCCTGCTGGCCTTCGCCGGGATCCCGCTGACCTCCGGGTTCACCGGGAAGTTCGCGGTGTTCCAGGCGGCGGCGGCCGGCGGGGCGACGCCGCTGGTGATCGTCGGTGTGCTGAGCTCGGCGGTGGCCGCGTTCTTCTACATCCGGGTGATCGTGCTGATGTTCTTCTCCGACCCGAAGCCGGGCGGCCCGACGGTGGCGATCCCGAGCGCCTTCACGGCGACGGCGATCGGGGTGGGGGTGCTGGTCACGCTGGGCCTGGGCCTGCTGCCGCAGTACTTCCTGGACCTCGCCTCCAAGGCTTCGCTGTTCGCGTACTGACCGTCACCGGTCGGTTTGCTGGAGATCGGTCCGGGTGCCGGGCCGATCTCCAGCCCTTATTTCCGGACGCATTCGCCCCCACCGCCGTTTCGCCCCCGAAGCGCCCCTGACCAGGCCTTCGGGCGCGGGCATGACGGGATCCGCACGCCCGTGCAGTGATCCACTCGCGACCGGATACCCTGCCTGTATGGCCAGCGGCGGCACTCAGGGACCAGGCCGCTAGATCGACCAGGGACAGAGGAGTGGTCTTCGTGACCGTCGTGGGACCCTTCGGGCTCAGCGTGCAGGACCGCGACCTGACCCGGGACGTCCAGCTCGGACTGGAGGCGGTGGAGGCGGCGCTCTCCGAGGCCGTCAAGAGCGACGTCCCCTTCATCACCGTCACCGCCAGCCACCTGATCGAGGCCGGCGGCAAGCGCTTCCGCCCGCTGCTCCTGCTGCTCGCCGCCCAGTTCGGCGACCCGGGGGCGCCCGGCGTGGTGCCGGCCGCGGTGGTGGTCGAGCTGACCCACCTGGCCACGCTGTACCACGACGACGTGATGGACGAGGCCCCGGTGCGCCGCGGGACGGAGAGCGCCAACTCCCGCTGGGACAACTCGGTGGCCATCCTCACCGGCGACTTCCTGTTCTCCCGCGCCTCCCAGGTGCTGGCGGACCTCGGCCCGGAGGCGGTGCGGATGCAGGCCGAGGCCTTCGAGCGGCTGGTCACCGGCCAGATCCTGGAGACCCGCGGCCCCGGCCCGGACGGGGACCCTCTGCTGCACTACCTGGACGTGCTGGAGGGCAAGACCGGGTCGCTGATCGCCGTCTCCTGCCGGATAGGAGCGCTGGTGGCCGGCGCCGAGCCGTGGCTGGTGGACACCCTCGGCGAGTTCGGCGAGCGGATCGGCATCGCCTTCCAGCTGGCCGACGACGTGCTGGACATCGCCAGCGACGGCGACGAGTCCGGCAAGACCCCCGGCACCGACCTGCGCGAGGGCGTCGCCACCCTGCCGACCCTGCTGCTCCAGCAGATGCCGGCCGACCCGGCCGACCCGGACGACACCCGGCTGCGCGAACTGCTCACCCAGGACCTCTCGGACGACGCCCTGCACGCCGAGGCGCTGCGCCTGCTGCGCGCCCACCCCGCGCTGGAGCGCGCCCGCCGGGAGACCCTGCGCCACGCCGAGGAGGCCCGGGCGCTGCTGGCCCCGCTGCCGGACTGCGCGGCGAAGGCGGCCCTGGACGGCCTGTGCGACGCGGTGGCCATCCGCACCATGTGATCCCCGCCCACGGCGCCGCCGGGATGGGGGAGACTGGCTCCCGTCAGCTCACGCCTGCCCGGAAGGTCACCATGCGTCGCGTCGTCATCGCCGAGGACTCCGTACTGCTGCGGGAAGGTCTGACCCGGCTGCTCACCGACCGCGGCCTGGAGGTCGTGGCGGGTGTCGGGGACGGCGCCGCCCTGGTGAAGACCGTCCACGACCTGGCGGCCTCGGACGCCCTGCCGGACGTGGTGGTCTCGGACGTGCGGATGCCGCCGACCCACACCGACGAGGGCCTGCGCGCCTGCGTGGAACTGCGCGGGCGCTACCCGCAGCTGGGCGTGCTGGTGCTGTCGCAGTTCGTGGAGGAGCGCTACGCCTCCGAGCTGCTGGCCGGCTCCACCCGGGGCGTCGGCTACCTGCTGAAGGACCGGGTCGCCGAGGTGCGCGAGTTCGCCGACGCGGTGGTGCGGGTCGCCGAGGGCGGCACCGCGCTGGACCCGGAGGTGGTGCAGCAGTTGCTCAGCCGCAGCCGCAAGGGCGACGTTCTGGCCAATCTCACCCCGCGCGAGCGCGAGGTGCTCGGGCTGATGGCGGAGGGGCGCACCAACGCGGCGGTGGCCAAGCAGCTGGTGGTCTCCGACGGCGCGGTGGAGAAGCACGTCAGCAACATCTTCCTCAAGCTCGGCCTGGCGCAGAGCCCGGAGGACCACCGCCGGGTGCTGGCGGTGCTCACCTACCTCAACTCCTGACCGCGACGGCTCCCGGGGCGCTCCCGCCCGCGGCCCGGGAAGCCCTTCCGGCCCCGTCGCGGCGCGCTGCTCCGTACCCGGAATGATCTCCGGTGGCCGGGCGTTGTCGGTAGGTGCGGCGAGAGCCGCGGGCGGGCGGAAATTCCTGCCGGAGTTCCGGCCGGGCTCGTGTGCCCGCGCATAGGATGCGAGCGGTGCACCAGGCGGACGGGGCACGGGGCCGCGCCCGCGGTGGTGTGCCCACGAGGAGGTCCGCGGCAGTGACCAGTCAGGTCGATCAGTCAGAGGCAGTGGACGGATCGGACGGCGACGGGGCCCGCGCCGGCAGCGGTGGGCAGCGCCCCGGAGCGGCCGGGCCGGCCGGTCCGCACGCCCCGGGCAGCCCGCCGCCCGGGCGCGCCAAGCCCGTTCGCAGACTCGACCGGGTGATCATTCGGTTCGCCGGCGACTCCGGTGACGGCATGCAGCTCACCGGTGACCGGTTCACCTCGGAGACGGCCGCGTTCGGCAACGACCTCTCCACGCTGCCGAACTTCCCGGCGGAGATCCGGGCGCCCGCCGGCACGCTGCCGGGTGTCTCGTCCTTCCAACTGCACTTCGCCGACCACGACATCCTCACCCCGGGCGACGCCCCGAACGTTCTGGTGGCGATGAACCCGGCCGCGCTGAAGGCGAACCTGCCGGACCTGCCGCGCGGCGCGGAGATCATCGTCAACACCGACGAGTTCACCAAGCGGGCGCTGGCGAAGGTGGGTTACCCGGCGGACCCGCTGGGCGACGGTTCGCTGGACGGCTTCCACCTGCACAAGGTGCCGCTCACCACGCTGACCCTGGAGGCGCTCAAGGACAGCGGGCTGGCCCGCAAGGACGCCGAGCGGGCGAAGAACATGTTCGCCCTGGGGCTGCTGTCCTGGATGTACCACCGGCCCACCCGCGGCACCGAGGCCTTCCTGCGCGGCAAGTTCGCCAAGAAGCCGCAGATCGCCGAGGCGAACATCAGCGCCTTCCGGGCGGGCTGGAACTTCGGCGAGACCACCGAGTCCTTCGCGGTCTCCTACGAGGTGGCGCCGGCCAGGCTGCCCGCCGGGCGCTACCGCAACATCTCCGGCAACCTGGCGCTGTCCTACGGGCTGATCGCCGCCGCCCACCGCTCCGGCCTGCCGCTCTACCTGGGCTCGTACCCGATCACCCCGGCCTCGGACATCCTGCACGAGCTGTCCAAGCACAAGAACTTCGGAGTGCGCACCTTCCAGGCCGAGGACGAGATCGCCGGCATCGGCGCGGCGCTCGGCGCGGCCTTCGGCGGGGCGCTCGGGGTGACCACCACCTCGGGGCCGGGCGTGGCGCTGAAGTCCGAGACGATCGGCCTGGCGGTGTCGCTGGAACTGCCGCTGCTGGTGGTGGACATCCAGCGCGGCGGCCCGTCCACCGGTCTGCCCACCAAGACCGAGCAGGCGGACCTGCTGCAGGCGATGTTCGGGCGCAACGGCGAGGCGCCGGTGCCGATCGTGGCCCCGGCCACGCCCGCCGAGTGCTTCGACGCGGCGCTGGAGGCGGCCCGGATCGCGGTGACCTACCGCACCCCGGTGTTCCTGCTGTCGGACGGCTACCTGGCGAACGGCTCGGAGCCGTGGCGGATCCCGGAGGTCGGTGAACTGCCGGAGATCGACCCGCGGTTCGCGACGGAGCCGAACCGCGAGGACGGCGCCTTCTGGCCGTACCTGCGGGACCCGCACACCCTGGCCCGGCCCTGGGCGGTGCCCGGCACGGCCGGCCTGGAGCACCGGATCGGCGGCATCGAGAAGCAGGACGGCACGGGGAACATCTCCTACGACCCCGCCAACCACGACTTCATGGTCCGCACCCGGCAGGCCAAGGTCGACGGCATCACGGTCCGGCCGGTGGAGGTCGACGACCCGACCGGCGACGCCCGGGTGCTGGTGCTCGGCTGGGGCTCGACGTACGGCCCGATCACCGCGGCGGTGCGCCGGGTGCGCGCGGACGGCGGCGAGGTCGCCCAGGCGCACCTGCGCAACCTCAACCCGTTCCCGGCCAACCTGGGTGCGGTCCTGCGCAGTTACGAGAAGGTCATCGTGCCCGAGATGAACCTCGGGCAGCTCGCGCTGCTGCTGCGGGCGAAGTACCTGGTGGACGCGGAGTCCTACAACCAGGTGCGCGGACTGCCGTTCAAGGCGGCGCAGTTGGCGGACGTGCTGCGGGCGGCGATCGGCAGCCTGGACGAGGAGGACCACCGATGAGTGACGTTGACTCCGAGAAGCGCGGCTTCCCGTCGCTGCGACTGGTGCCCAGGGCCGAAGGGCCGCAGAGCGCCCGGGACTTCAAGACCGACCAGGAGGTGCGCTGGTGCCCCGGCTGCGGGGACTACGCGATCCTGGCAGCGGTGCAGGGCTTCATGCCGGAGCTGGGCGTCAAGCGCGAGAACACCGTGTTCGTCTCCGGGATCGGCTGCTCCTCGCGCTTCCCGTACTACATGAACACCTACGGGGTGCACTCGATCCACGGCCGGGCGCCGGCGATCGCGACCGGGCTGGCCTCCTCCCGGCGGGACCTCAGCGTGTGGGTGGTGACCGGGGACGGCGACGCGCTGTCGATCGGCGGCAACCACCTGATCCACGCCCTGCGGCGGAACGTCAATCTGAAGATCCTGCTGTTCAACAACCGGATCTACGGCCTCACCAAGGGCCAGTACTCACCGACCAGCGAACTCGGCAAGATCACCAAGTCCACTCCGATGGGTTCGCTGGACGCGCCGTTCAACCCGCTGTCGCTGGCGATCGGCGCGGAGGCCTCCTTCGTCGCCCGGACCATCGACTCGGACCGCCAGCACCTCCAGTCGGTGCTGCGGGCGGCGGCCGAGCACGAGGGCACGGCGCTGGTGGAGATCTACCAGAACTGCAACATCTTCAACGACGGCGCCTTCGAGGTGCTGAAGGAGGCCGGCACCCGGGACGAGGCGCTGATCCGGCTGGAGCACGGACAGCCGGTCCGCTTCGGCGCGGACGCCGCCAAGGGCGTCTTCCGGGGGCCGGACGGCGAGCTGTTCGTGGCGCCGGTCACGGCCGACAACGAGGCGGACGTCGTGGTGCACGACGCCCACGCGGCCGGCCCCGCCACCGCCTTCGCACTCTCCCGGATCGCCGACGCGGACACCCTGCACCACACGCCGATCGGCGTGCTGCGGGACGTCCGGCGGCCGGTCTACGACGAGCTGATGGCGGACCAGCTGGCCACCGCCGTCGACCGGCACGGCCCGGGCGACCTGGCGGCGCTGCTGGCGGGCAGCGACACCTGGACGGTGGACTGACCGTCCGGCGCGGCGAGTTCGACGCGTCGAGTTCGACGCCCCCGTCCCGGTCCCCCGGGGCGGGGGCGCCTCGCGTTCCGCGGGACGGTTACCGCTGCACCCACTCGACCAGCTCGACCACGACCCCGTTCGGGTCGGCGACCTGGAACAGCTTCTCCCCCCACGGCTCCTCGCGCAGCGGCAGGGTGATCGCGACCCCCTCCCCGCGCAGCCGCCGTTCTTCGGCGGCGACGTCCTCGACCACGAAGGCCAGGGTCACCCCGTCCGCGGTCCGGTGCCGCTGCTCCTCGGGCAGTACCTCCAGGCCGCGCCGCAGGTAGACGACGTTGACGCCGCCGCCCGGGTGGGCGAGCGAGACGAACCCGTCGGCGGACATCTGCTCGGTGTAGCCGAAGTGCCGCCGGAGAAAAGCGGCGGAGGCGGCGGTGTCCTCGACGGTCAGGGAGACGGCGGTGTCGGTGATCTGCATGGCGGAGCCCTCTCGTCATGGCGCACGGCTATCCCGTACGAAGTACACTATACATAGTACGGAGAAACTCGCCAGGGGTCGGCGGGAAGCGCCGGCGCGGGAAACCCCTTCGGGAAACCGCTTCGGAGGATTGCTCCGGGAAGCCGCGTCGGAAACGGCGCGAGGGAGGCCCCGGCGGGGCCTCCCTCGGTGCGGTGCCGGTCGCGTCAGAAGACGCAGGGGATGCCGCCGTCGGACTCGGCGTCGACGCCCGGGCCCTGCATGGGCAGGTTGGCGGCCGGGTCGCCGCTGGGAGCGGGGCCCGTGGGAGCGGTGGGCCTGTCGGAGGCGACGCCGGTGAAGGAACTGCCGAGGGTGACCGCCACGTGGTCGGGGGCGACGGCGGCGGACTCGGTGGCGGTGACGCCGTAGCGGGCGGCGATCTGGTCGGCGGCGTCCTTGGCGCCCTTGCCGTAGGTGACCGTGGTGGTCTTCGGCTTGCCGGCGGCCGGTCCGGTCCTGCCCTCCTTGAACCCCATCGCGACCAGGGCCCTGGACTCGGCGGTCGAGGAGACCCCGGCGGCCGAGGAGCCGTTGAACACGTCGACGGTGGCCGGGGAGGCCGCCTTGGCCGGGGTGGTCGCGGTCGGGGAGGGGGCGGGGGCCTCGGTGGTCGGCGCGTCGGTGGCGCCGTCGGCCGCGGCGGCGGGCGCGGCCGCGTCGGCGTAGCCGAACAGCTGCTTGACCACCTTCTGGATCTTCGCCGGGGTGACCAGGTTGACGTCCTGGCCGTTGCGGGTGCCGAAGCCGTCGAAGGTCAGGGTGTTGAACTCGACGTTGCCGCCGGTCAGCGCCGGGGCCTGCTGGGCGAAGTCCAGGACGTTCCACTCGTTGTCGATCACCAGGTCCTTCTGGACGACGCCGAACAGGTCCTTGAGCTTGCCGATGTCGCTGATGATGCCGTCCTGCTTGAGCTTGTGCACGACGGAGGAGATGAAGGCCTGCTGGCGGTGGGTGCGGGCGAAGTCGCCGGTGTTGCCCTTGCCGTCGTCCAGGTTGTGGCGCTGGCGGACGAAGGCGAGCGCCTGGGAGGCGTTGAGGGTGTTGACGCCCTTCTTGAAGTCGGCGCCGGAGCCCTGGCCCTCCATGGCCGGGTCCCTGGTGTCGTGGGTCAGGCAGACCTGGATCGGCTCGACGGCCTTGGCGATGTCGTAGAAGCCCATCAGGTTGACCTCGGCGATGTGGTCCACCGGCTGGTCGAGGAACTTCTGCACGGTGCGGACGGTGGCCGCGCGGCCGGCGTCGCGGCCGGCCTTCTCCAGATCGGCGCCCTTGAGGCCCTTGGCCTGGAGGCCCGGGTTCACCTTCTCCTTCGCGATCCCGTACGCCTCCTTGATCTTGTGCATGCCCTGCTGGGTGCCGTCGCCGTTGTAGGTCATGACGTAGTCGTCGCGCGGGATGGAGATCGCCTGAACCTTGCCGCCGCCCGCCGGTATGTGCAGCAGGATCAGCGAGTTGGTGTTGTAGCCGCCCACGTCCGAGCTGTGGCCGGCGTGCAGTTCGTCCTGGACGAACTGCGGGGGCAGGTCGGAGCCGTCCATGTTCTTGCGGCTGTCCAGGCCGATCAGCAGCAGGTTGACCGAGTTGTCCAGGTGCTTGGGGGCGTCCTTCCTGGTCTCCGAGATGGCGTTGGAGGTGGTCATCCCGTCGGTCAGCGACGTGTACTCGTACCAGACCACGCCGCTGGCCGCGAACACCGCGAAGCCCGCCGTGCAGGCGACCACCCGGGCGGCGACCAGCAGCGGGGAGCCGCGACGCGCCGCCGGGGCGTCCGGGCCCCTGCGGGCGGCTGGCCGGCCGCCCTCCGGTCGCTCGCGCTCGTCAGCCATGCTGCCTCCTCCGGTCCACGACCACGCGGGCCACCATCACCAGCAGGGCCGCGGCCGCGGCCTGTGCCATCACCGGGAAGCCGTGCACCACCCACTTCGCGGAGCCCGTCGCCAGGGCGTTGCCCCGGTACTTCTCGGAGTTCGCCGAGAATTCGACGGCGGCCGTCACGCCGAGCACGACCAGCGGGGAGGCGGCGAGCACCCACCACCAGCCGCGGCGGGTGCTGAGCCCCGCCGCCAGGCCGGTGCCGAGCACCGCGCACACCGCGAAGGCGATGCCCGTGCCCGGCCCCGAGAGCTCGTCGACCACGGCGCCCACCAGCGGCAGCCCCACGGCCACCACCCCGGGCAGCGCCGGCCCGCCGGAGAAGGGCCTCGTGGGGCCGGTGGGGCGACCCGCCGGCCGCCGCCGTGAACCCTGGTCTGGCGACCGTCCTCGCTGCCCCGCCACTCACTCACCCCCGGTGTTCCCGTGCTTCGCGCGCCGCCTCGGCGCTGCGCCGGGTCAGCCGTGGAAGAGCGGTAGCGGCGCTGCCAGTACGGGACGCTGGTGTTCGGCCGGCCGGTTCCCGTTCCCGGTTTCCCGTCGCTGCTCGGGGGCAGGCACGTTTTCGGATTTGCTCTACAGAGGTGTAGAGATCGTACGCAGCATAGAGCACGCCTGTTCGGCGGCAAGTCGCCCGCGAGCAGGTCCGCCTACACTGCACCGAGCAGTTTCTAGGAGGCCGGCGAGGACGCCGGCGCAGAAGGAGGAGGGCCGTGGCGAGCACAGGCGGAGCGGGACGACCGGAGAAGCGCAAGGCGATCACCCGGGCCGCGACGACGGTCTTCGGGCGCGAGGGCTACGTCCGGGCCAGCATGGACGCGATCGCGGCCGAGGCCGGGGTGTCCAAGCGCACGGTCTACAACCACTTCGCCGACAAGGAGACCCTCTTCCTGTCGGTGGCGCTTCAGAGCTCGGCCGAACTGACCGAGCGGATTCGGGAGTTGATGGTAAAGCACCTCGACCGGGTGGTGGACCCGCGCCGCGGCCTGGTCGACTTCGCGGTCGAGCGGGCGAACGCCGTCCTGTCCGCGGGCGAACACGGGGCGCTCGGCCGGGCCATCCGCGCCGAGGTGGCCAACATCCCGGCGGACGTGCTGGAGGCCTGGCTGGAAGCCGGTCCGGTGGCCTCCCAGCGGGACCTCGCACAGCACTTCACGGTGCTCACCGGCCGCGGACTGCTGGCCGTCGAGGACGGGGAGCTGGCCGCCGAGCAGTTCACCCTGCTGACCTTCCACGGCGTGGCCGAGCGCTCCTTCTGGGGCGCCCTGCCGGTGGCCGCGGAGGAGGTCGAGCGGATCGCGGCGGCGGGCGTGGACGCATTCCTGCGGATCCACGGCGGGCCCGCGGCGGCCGGGTGACCGGCGGGGCGGGGGGGGGGGGGGGGCCCCCCCCCCCCCCCCCCCCCCCCCCCCCCCCCCCCGACCCCCCCCGCCCCCGGGCCCCCGGGGGGGGGGGGCCCCCCC
>NZ_JBHWDU010000001.1:225330-344905 GCF_042734825.1 Kitasatospora sp. NPDC059648
GTGGGGGGGGGGGGGGGGTTTGTTTGTCGTGGGTGCCCGGGGGGGGGGGGGGGGGGGGGGGTGGGGGGGGGGGGGGGGGGGGGGGCGGCGCGCGCCCGCCCCCCCCCCGGGCCGTCCCGCGTCACTTCCAGTTGACGCCCTTGCCCAGGGTGTACGGCTCGCCCCAGTACTCGGCGCCGGCCACCTTGGTCGCCGTCGGCGCCAGGGCCAGCACGCAGGAGGTGATGGACTGGCCGTTGGTGAAGCCCTTCGGGAAGGACGGGTGCGGGCACTTGTCGAAGGTGCCGATGAGCATCACCTCGGAAGCCTCCGAGCCGTCCGGCAGCGTGCCCTTCACCTGGGTCAGGCTGGCGAAGGACAGGTCGGTGCTGCCGGTGTTGGTGACCTTGAACCGGACGTAGTACGGCACCATGCCGGTGACCTTGTCGCCCAGCTTGAGCGGGGCGAGGTCGGCCGGGTCGCCCTTGTCGATCGAGGTCACCGCGAGCGTGACGGTGCCCTTGGTGCTGCCCGAGGTGAACGGGACGGTGGCGGCGTCGCCGATCTTCAGCGTGGTCCCGGGCGCCGCGGTCGGGCCGGCCTGGGCCGGGGCCCCGCCGGTCGGCGCGGCCGCCGAGCCGGAGGCCGCCGGGGTGGTGGCCGCCGGAGTGGTGGCCGCGGCGGTCGGGGCGGCCGGTGCCTGGGTGGCCGGCGGGGTGGTGGCGCTGTCGGACGACGCCGCGTCGTCGTTGCAGGCGGTCATGGTGAGCGCGCCCACCACGGCCAAGCCGGCCAGGGCCACGGTGCGACTGTTGCGGATGGTCTTCACGTGACGTCCCCCGTCCATGCGGACCGCCGTGGCGGCGGTCCTCCTGAGGGACGTTCATAGCGCAGCGATCACCGTGGCCGCCACGACTTCGACCCGTCCTGACGGGTCCGTGACGAGTCCCTCGCGACTCCGTGACAAGGGATGCCGAGTCGTGATCGCACGTGCCCCAACCGTCCGCCACCTCGGCGGATCCCGTTGTGCGGTTCCGTGCGCCGTGCTTCCGGGATGCTTCGCGGATGTTCGATCAGAACCATGGCGCAGGGCGGTGGACAGCCGATGAACGCCCGTTCTGCGGGGCCTCCGGCCGGGCGGGGCGAAGGCCGTGTGGAACCCTCCCCTCATGGACGCGTTCACGCGGCGCATGGACGCCGCCTGGGAGTGGTGGAGCGCCGCCGTCGAGGACTCCCAGGAGGGCCGGTGGATCCGCACCGAGGCCGAGCGCCGGATCATCGACGACATCGCCGCCGCGACCGTCGGCTGCCCGCCCGCGCCCGGTGGACTCCCCTGGCGCGCGCGGCTCGCCCGCGTCGTCCGCTGGGCCGCCGTGCTGCGGCTCGCCGCGCAGGCGGGCGGCTGGGAGCTGCTCCCCGTCGCCGGGGCGGCCCCGCCCCGGCCCGCGGGCATGGCGGTCCTGCTCTCCGCCGTGTACGCGGTCGGAGAGCAGGGCGAGATCTGGCTCGACGCTCTCGGTGCCGAGGGCCCGCCGCCGCTCGCCCAGGCCGTCGAGGCGGAGGCCTTCCTCTTCGGGCCCGGCTCCGTCGAGGACCTCCGCCAGTTCTTCTACGACTGACGGTCCGCGTCAGCAGTGCGCGGTGCCCCGGACGGCCTGGTGGTTGTCCGTGCGGCGGGGGCGGAGCGCAACCGAACACCCGCTTCCGTCCGTATCAGCTGGTGTGAAGCTGACCGGCACGGCGTTCTTCGTCCTCTCCGTCCTCCTCGTCCCGCTCTCCGTGGGCCTCCTGATGTACCTGTGGAACCGGGTGCGCGGCCCGCGGGCCCTGCGCTTCGGCAGTCGCCTGCTGATGGTGGCCTTCGCCCAGGTCACGGCCGTCACGCTGGTGTTCGTGGTGGTCAACAACGACAACCAGCTGTACGGCAGTTGGGACGACCTGCTGGGCACCGGAAGCCACGTCCGCGCCGTGCCCGTCCCGCCGGCGGCGGATGCGACGGCGGCCGCGAACGCGCCCGACCGGCCCAAGGTGGCCCAGCAGTTCACCTCGGTGGACGACAAGGCCGTGCCGAAGGACGTGAGGACGACCGAGCTGAAGGGCCGGGTCTCCGGGGTGGACGGCGAGGTGCTGGTCTGGACGCCGCCGCAGTACGACGACCCGGCCTACAAGGACAGGAAGTTCCCGGTGGTCGAGCTGCTCGTGGGCTTCCCCGGCTCGTCCAGCGCCTGGTTCGGCAGCATGAACGTCTCCAGGCAGCTGGCGCCGCTGATGAAGTCCGGGCAGGTCGCGCCGTTCATCCTGGTCTCGCCCCGGGTCGTGCTGCTCGAAGGGCACGTCGACACGGGCTGCGCGGACGTGCCGGGCAGGGTCAACGCCGAGACCTGGCTGGCGCGGGACGTGCCGCAGATGGTGCTGGACAACTTCCGCGCCGAGCCGGGCCCCGAGCACTGGGCCGTGGCCGGCTACTCGGCGGGCGGGCACTGTGCCGCCCGGCTCGCACTGGGGCACCCGAACCGGTACCACGCCGGGGTGAGCCTGTCCGGGTACAACGACCCGACGGGCGAGTCGGACTCGCTCACCGCCAAGGACCCGCATCTGCGCGAGGTCTCCAACCCGGTGTACCTGCTCCAGCACGCCCAGACGCCGCCGGACGTCGCCCTGTACATGACGGGCAAGAAGGGCGACGGCTACGAGGACGCCCTGGCGCTGCAGAAGAACGCCAAGGCGCCCACCGCCGTCACCCCGGTGGAGGTCGACGGCCCGCACCTGACGTCCACCTGGGAGCCGCTCGTGCCGTCCGTGTTCACCTGGCTGACCCGGACCGTCGGAAAGGGCTGACCGTCACCGCGGGGGCAGCTCGCAGCCGTCCGGCCCGCAGGCCCGCGCGTCGTCCGGCGCGCCGACCGGGACCAGCGGCGAGGGCGCCCGGCCGGCCCAGGCCTGCTCCAGCGCCCGGGTGAAGGTGTCGGCGGGCTGGGCGCCGGAGACCCCGAGCCGCCGGTCCAGGACGAAGAACGGCACGCCCGTCGCCCCCAGGGCGCTCGCCGTCGCCTCGTCCTCGCGCACCGCCTCCGCGTACGCCTCCGGGTCGGCCAGCACGGCGGCCGCCGCCTCGCCGTCCAGCCCGGACTCGACGGCGAGCTCCAGCAGCCGCCCGGGGGCGAAGGCCGAGCGCTCCTCGGCGAAGTTGGCCCGGTACAGCGCGTCCAGCAGTTCGGCCTGCCGGCCGTGCGCCCCGGCGAAGTGCAGCAGCCGGTGCATGTCGAAGGAGTTCGCGGCGTCCCGCCCGCCGTCCAGGTACGGCAGGCCCTCGCCGCGGGCGTTCTCGGCGATCCGGGCCTCGGCCGCCTCGGCCTGCTCCAGGCTCATCCCGTACTTGGTGGCGAGCAGTGGGATCACCGGACGGGCCGCGCGCGGCGCGTGCGGGTCCAGTTCGAAGGAGCGGTGGACGACCTCCACCTCCGCGCGGTGCGGGAAGACGGCCAGGGCCTGTTCGAACCGGGCCTTGCCGATGTAGCACCACGGACAGTTGATGTCGCTCCAGATCTCCACGCGCACGGCGCTGCACTCCCTCCGGCCTCGCGCGGTCCTTCCGCGCCGACCCCTTCCGGAACGCCCGCTCCCACCTGAATATTTCTCGTTCTGAAATGTTCAGGTCCGGGGCCCGGGCCCGTGGGTGCCGCTACAGGCAGATCCAGCAGTACAGCCGCTCGCCCGCCGTACGCGCCCGGCGGGCGAGGGCGATCAGCCCCTCGGCCAGCGGCAGCAGCTGCGCCGGATCCGCACCGCCCCACTCCTCCGCCTCGGCCCACCGCGCCACGGCCGCCGGTATCCGGTCGTCGCGCGCCTCGGCGAGCGCGTCCCGGGCGGCGTCGTCGAGTTCGACCACCCAGGGGCCCGAGGCCCACGGGTCGTCCTCGTCCCAGGGGCCGTCCCGGCCGGGTGGCGCGGTGGTCGGCCAGACCGGCTTCTGCCCCACCAGATCGGCCCGCCACGGCTCCGCCCGGATCGCCGCGACGAACTGCCCCAGCAGGACGGCCGGATCGACGCCCTTGGCCATGACGCCGTCGAAGGCCCCGTCGGAGACCTCGCCGAACCCGGGCCGCGAGCCCTCGGTCAGCTCCAGCGCCCGCACGACGGCCGCCGCACCGGGCGCCCGGAAGTAGTCGGTCAGCACGCCCATCCCGGCGGCCACCCCCTCGTCTCGGTCCTGAGGACAGTGGACCAGACGCCGCTGACACCGCTCACCCGATCGGCTGACGCACGGAGCAGGAAGCCGGCCCGTCCGACTGTGATCATCCGCCTGTCGTACGCACCGGATACCCTCATCCGCGCACAAGCCGAGAGCGGACCCGGGGGACAGGGCATGGCGCACACCGACGACGAGGGCGACGAGCGGCTGGCGGCCGAGGGCGAGGTGGCCGTCGCCCGGCTGGCGATCGACTCGGGGGACCTCGCCCACGCCGCCGACCACCTCTCGGACGCGATCCTCGCCGATCCCCAGCTGCCCGAGCTGCACGAGGCACTGGCCGAGTTGTGCGCCGCCGCGGGCGGCCCCGCCGCGGCCCGCGAGCTGTTCCCGCTGGACGGCGAGGTCTACCTCGGCACCGTCGTCTGCCGCGCCCACGTGGAGGCCGCCGCCGGGGGCTGGGACACCGCCGTCGGCCTGCTCGCCTCGGCGATCCAGTACGAGCCGGCCCGCCCCTGGGCGCACACCGCCTGGCTCGGCCGGGAGGACCTGCCCGCCCTCGTCGACCCGGACGCCGTCGCCCAGGCGGTGGCCCGCGCCGCCGGCGCCCTGCCCGACCCGCTGTCCGCCGAACTGGCCGACTCGGTAAGGCCCTTCGAGCGATTCCTGCGGGCCGTGACGGACCGCCACCCCGATCACCCGCTGCTGCTCGCGATGGCCTCCGGCCTGACCCGCCGCTTCGGCGCCACCGCCCGCGCCGTCGAACTCGCCGAGCGGGCCCACCGCCTGGCCCCCGGCTACCTGCCCTCCGTGATGCTCGGCAACGCCCTGCGCGCCGACGGACGCCCCGAGGAGGCGCTCTCCGTCTGGGAGGCCGAACTCGCCAGGGTCGCGCCGGACGAGGGCAACTCCAGCGGCTACCTCGCCGTGGACGTCGCCGAGCTGTACGGCGCCCTCGGCCGCCCCGCCGAGGGCCTGCCCTGGCTGGAGCGCGTGCTCGCCACCGAACCCGACCACCCCAAGGCCGCCCCCGCCCTGCACGGGCTGCGCTTCGCCGTCGACGGGGAAGCCGCCCACCTGCTCGCCCTCGCCGACCACCACCGCGACCACCCCGACCACGAGTACGCCCAGGACCTGCTGGAGCGGCTCAGCCACCGCGAGCCCTGGCTCGGCATGGTCTCCGGCGCCACCGAGGCGACCGTCAACGTGCTGCACCAGGTGCTCGGTTCGGACGGCACCGACCGCGACACCGAGATCGACTGCACCGCCTCCGCCGTCGAGCCGCCCAGCTCGGTGCTGGCCCTCCACCTCGCGCTTCCGCGCTCCACGGTCTCCTACCGGTCCGTCGGCGAGCCCGATCCCCGGCTGCCGCTGACCGAACCCACCACCCGGATCTGGTCCTGGGACGGCACCGACCCGCGCCCGGCCGTCGCCGCGCCCGCCCCGTCCAGCGCCGAACTCGTCCGTGCCACCGCCGAGATCGTCTGGCCGACCGTCCCCGCCGCCTACGACCACGCCGTCCGGCTCGCCGGGCTGCCGCTGGACGAACTGCTCGGCGTGCTCGTCCACCCGCCGCTGCCCCGGGAGGACGAGCTCGGCCGCGCGCTGCTCGCCCACCAGCCCGAGCTGTGGGTGCGCGCCGTCCAGGCCTTCGCCTGCCTCGGCATCGCCCACCACCGCACCGACCAGCCCTGGGAGGGCTCCGAACGCCGACGGGTGCTGCGCGACTTGCTGCTCGGACCGGAGGACTGGGTGGTCGAGGCGGCCGGCTTCGCCCTGGTCGCCATCGGCTGGACACACCCGGCGGCCCGCGCCGACATCGCCGAACTGCTGCGACAGCGGCTGCACTACAGCGCCCGGGCGAGCCGCAGCCGGGTGGTGACGATCCTCCGCTCGTACTGTGCCCTGGTGCTCGCCGCGCCGTGGACCCGGCCGGACGACCGCGAGATCGCCCGGCACCTGCTGGACGAGGCGGACGCCCGGGACGCCGAAGACGCCCGGGACACCGAGGACGCCCAGGACGCCCAGGACGCCCAGAACACCGAGCAGGACGCGGAGCCGGAGCAGCCGGAGGGGACGGGCGACGAGCCCGACGCGACCGGACCGGCAGCGCCCGAACCCCCGCAGCGGCCCCGCCCCGGCCTGATCCGCCGCCTCTTCGGCCGCTCCTGGCTAGGGCGTGTCTCTCGGATCACGCCCTAGACACCCGGGCCCGGGCCACACCCCCGGCAGCGTCTCCTGCTCCACCTCGAACCGCGCGACCCGCTCCGCCGGATCGCGGCACTCCGGCCCCAGCCGCAGCATCCGCGACTCCGGGTCGTGCAGCGGCCGGTGGCAGCGCCGGCAGGTCACCCGGGAGCGGAGCGCCCGGGTGGTGTCCGTACCGGGCAGTGGCTCAGGGCTGGTCATGGGGAGACGGTAGCGGCAGTCGTCCGTGAAAGGATCCTGCCCATGGCCACGGACCGCAGCAGCGCAGGAGACCCGGCGCGCACCCTCGCCCTGCTCTGGGGGACGACCGCCGAGGAGAAGCCCGGTCGGCGCGGCCCCAAGCAGGCCCGCTCGACCGGTGAGATCGCCGCCGCCGCCATCGCCCTGGCCGACGCCGAGGGCGTGGAAGCCGTCACCATGCGCCGGGTCGCCCAGGAGCTCGGGCTGTCCCCGATGGCGCTCTACACCTACGTGCCCGGCAAGGCCGAGCTGCTCGACCTGATGCTGGACACCGTCTACGCGACCATGCCCCGCAGCGCCCCGGCCGACGACGGCTGGCGGGCCCGGGTCACCGCTGTCGCCGACGACAACCTGGCGCTGTTCCGCGCCCACCCGTGGGTCGCCGCCGTGTCCACCAGCCGCCCCCCGCTCGGCCCGGGCCTGATGGCCAAGTACGAGTACGAGCTGGGCGCGCTGGAGGGCACCGGCCTGCCCGACGTCGAGCTGGACGCCGCGCTGACCCACCTGCTGGGCTTCGTCCAGACCTGTGCCCGGATGGCCGCCGACGAGCGGGCCGCCCGGCAGGACAGCGCAATGACCGACGCCCAGTGGTGGCAGGCCAACGCCGACCTGCTGGCCCGGGTCTTCGACCCCGAGCGCTACCCGGTCGCCGCCCGGGTCGGCGCCGCCGCCGGCGAGGCGCACGGTGGCGCGTACAGCCCGGACCACGCCTACGCCTTCGGCCTGGCCCGCGTCCTGGACGGCCTGGCGGCCCTGGTCGGCAGGGGCTGACGGGCGTCGGGCTGACGGGCGTCGGGCTGACGGGCGTCGTACTCCTCGCGGGCCGCGACCACCGAGTCGACCCGCTGCTCGGACCAGTGCGCGAGCGCCGCGACCAGCTCCGCCGCCTCCCGGCCGAGCGGGGTGAGGCTGTAGTCGACCCTGGGCGGGATCACCGGGTGCGCCTCGCGCAGCACGAAGCCGTCCCGCTCCAGCGTCTGGAGGGTCTGCGCGAGCATCTTCTCGCTGACCCCCGACACCCGTCGACGCAGTTCGCTGAACCGGTGACCGCGCTCGCGCAGGGCGCCGAGGACGAGGACACCCCAACGGCTGGTGACGTGCTCCAGCACGCCCCGCGACGGGCACATCCGGTCGAAGACGTTCGCCGGGGGCAGCTCGCTCGTCCCCACTCCGCTTACCTTCATGCCAGTACCCTACTTCGAAGTGCGTACTTTCGAAAGGTTAGTGCCGTCCCTAAGGTGAGTTCCGAGGTCGGAGAGCCACCCACGAGAAGGAGCACCCCATGTACGTCGTCACCGGAGCCACCGGCCAGCTCGGCCGCCTCGTCGTCGAGGGCCTGCTGGCCGAGGTCCCCGCGAGCGAGGTGGCGGTCGCCGTCCGTTCCGCCGGGAAGGCGGCCGACCTGGCCGCACGCGGGGTCGACGTCCGGGTGGTCGACTACGGCGAGCCGCGGAGCCTGGTCGGCGCCTTCGCCGCTGGTGACCGGGTGCTGCTGATCTCGGGCAGCGAGGTCGGCCGCCGCATCCCGCAGCACCGGGCCGTGGTGGAGGCCGCCCGGACGGCCGGGGTCGCCCTGCTCGCCTACACGAGCATCCTCGGCGCGGCGACCTTCCGGCTGGCCGACGAGCACCGGGCGACCGAGGAGCTGATCCTCGCCTCCGGTCTGCCGTACGCCTTCCTGCGCAACGGCTGGTACACCGAGAACTACCTGGGCGACGCGGCCGGCACGGTGGCGCGCGGCGTGGTGCTCGGCAGCGCCGGGGACGGCCGGGTGGCCAGCGCCCCGCGCCGGGACTACGCCGACGCGGCGGTCGCCGTGCTGCTCGACGGGAGCGAGCGCAACCGGGTCTACGAGCTGAGCGGTGACGTCGCCTGGAGCCTGCCCGAGCTGGCGGCCGAGCTGGCGGAGGCCTCCGGCCGGCCGGTCGGGTACCGCGACGTCACCCCGGCCGAGCACCTGGACGTGCTGGTCGGCGCGGGCCTGCCGCAGGGCTTCGCCGAGGTGCTGGTCGACGTGGACGCGGGCATCGCGCGCGGCGAGCTGGCCGGCACCCCGGGCGACCTGGCCCGGCTGACCGGCCGCCCGACCGTCCCGCTGGCGGAGTCCGTCCGCGCGGCGCTTGCCTAGGGCGGGTCCGACGCGTCCTGGGGCGGCCACCCGACCTGCGAGAACGCCGGGCCCGTCCAGCATGCAAGCAATGTCATGACCAAAATCCGAAAACGGAGATGACAGCCGACCCTCCCGCCCGCTACCGTCGCCAGGACGACACGCGCGCGCGGGAGGGCACTCGGCCATGCCACAGACGACCCAGCAGGACAGCGGCCGAGGCCTCTGGTACGGCATGGCGGCCTACGGGATCTGGGGGCTCTTCCCCCTCTTCTGGCCGCTGCTGGAGCCCGGCGCCGCCGACGACATCCTGGCCAACCGGATGGTCTGGTCCCTGGTCGCGGTGGTGCTGATGCTGGTCGCCCAGCGGCACTGGGGCTGGATACGCCCGCTGCTGCGCCAGCCCCGCCGGGTCGCCATGCTGGCCGGCGCGGCCACGGTGATCTCCGTCAACTGGGGCGTCTACATCTGGGCCGTCAACAGCGGCCACGTGGTGGAGACCAGCCTCGGCTACTTCATCAACCCGCTGGTCACCATCGCCTTCGGCGTCCTGGTGCTCAAGGAGCGGCTGCGCGGCGCGCAGTGGACGGCCGTCGGCATCGGCGCCGCCGCCGTCGCGGTGCTGAGCGTCGCCTACGGGCAGCTGCCGTGGATCGCGCTCACCCTGGCGCTCTCCTTCGCCACCTACGGCCTGCTGAAGAAGCAGGTCGGGCTGAGCGGGCTGGAGAGCCTGGCCGCCGAGAGCGCCTTCATGTTCCCCTTCGCCCTCGGCTACCTGGTCTACCTGGAGGCCAGCGGGCGCGGCACCTTCGGGCACACGGTGGCCGGCTCGTACGGCTGGGGGCACTCCGGGCTGCTGATGCTCAGCGGGGTGATCACCGCGATCCCGCTGCTGTTCTTCGGCGCGGCCGCCGTCCGGGTGCCGCTGACGGTGATGGGCCTGCTGCAGTACCTGGCGCCGGTGTTCCAGTTCCTGATCGGCGTCGCGGTGTTCCACGAGTCGATGCCGCCGGCGCGCTGGGCCGGCTTCGCGCTGGTGTGGGCCGCGCTCGCGGTGCTCACCTGGGACGCGCTGCGCCAGGTGCGGGCCGACCGCGCCGGGCGGGCCGCGGCCGTGCCGCCGCCCGCCCCGACGGCCGAGGCCCCGGCGGCGGCCAAGGAAGCCGTCACCGGCTGACGCCGCTCACCGTTCGACGCCGCTCACGCGCTGATGTCGCGGCTGGTGAACCGGGCCCAGGCCGCCGAGCCGAACACCGCGACGTAGGCGGCCTGCAGCCCGAGGTCCTTCCACACGCCGTCCCAGTACATCGGCTCCCGCAGCAGGTCCGAGAAGCTCATCCAGTAGTGGGTGAACAGGAACGGCCGGACCGGGTCCAGCTGCGGGAAGGCGTCGAGGATCTGCACCGTGATCACCAGCCCGACGGTCGCGGCCATCGCCGCGATGCCGCTGCCGGTGAGGGTGGAGACGAACAGCCCGATCGCGACCAGCCCGGCCAGCGAGACCGCGACCACCCCGGCCACCAGCACCGCCCGCAGCAGGGCGTCGGTGAAGCCGATGGTGTCCCCGGAGATCAGCGTGACCTCGCCGAGCGGGAACAGGGTGGCGCCGGTGGCCAGGGCCGTCACCGCGACCGCCGCGGTGGCGGCCAGGCAGAACACCAGTCCGGCGGTGAACTTGGCGGCCAGCAGCCTGGTCCGCCCGGCCGGGGCGACCAGCAGGTAGCGCAGCGTCCCGGTGGCGGCCTCGCCCGCCACCGAGTCCCCGGCGACCACGCCGACCGTCATCGGCAGGAAGACCGGCAGCGCCACCGCCAGCGCGGTGAACACCAGGAACAGCCCGTTCTGTGTGGTCTGCGCGATGAAGCTCGGCGCCCCGCCGCCACCCCCGCGCGGACTGTCCGTGTTGAGCTTGACGATCACCCCGATCAGGATCGGCAGCGCCGCCAGGATGCCCAGCAGCACCTTGGTCCGCATCCGGCGGAAGGTCAGGTGCAGCTCGTTGCGGAACAGCGCCAGGAACCCGGAGGCGGTCTGCGGCCGACGGCCGATCACCAGCGCCGTCTCAGCCTGCGACATCGAAGCCCTCCCCGGTCAGCGCCACGAAGGCGTCCTCCAACGTGCCCCGCTCCAGCCCGAACCCGTGCACCCGGACCCCGGCCTCGACCAGCGCCGCGCACAGCTTGGGCAGCACCTCGTCACCGCTCGCGCCCAGCTCGCCGTCCACCCGGCCCTCGCCCGGTACCAGCGCGCCCACCTGGTGGGCCGCCAGCACCTCGGTGGCCTGCGCCACGTCGGGGGTGCGGACCACCAGTCGGCCCTGCGCCCGGGCGGCCAGCTCGGCGACGGTGCCCTGCACCACCAGCCGGCCCCGGGACATCACCGCCGCGTGGGTGCAGACCTGCTCGATCTCGTCCAGCAGGTGCGAGGAGAGGAACACCGTGGTCCCCTCCGCCGCGACCTCCCGGACCAGCGCCCGGATCTCCCGCATGCCCTGCGGGTCCAGGCCGTTGGTCGGCTCGTCCAGCACCAGCAGCTCGCGCGGCTGCAGCAACGCGGCGGCCAGGCCCAGGCGCTGCTTCATGCCCAGCGAGTAGGCGCGGGCCTTCTTGCCCGCGGCGGCGCTCAGCCCGACCCGCTCCAGCGCGGTCTCGACCCGCTGCCGCCGGGTGCGGGGGTCGGCGGTCGGGTCGGCGGCGTCGAAGCGGACCAGGTTGTCCCGGCCGGACAGGAAGCCGTACAGCGCCGGGCCCTCGATCAGCGCGCCCACCCGGGGCAGCACGGTGGCGACGGACTGCGGCATGGACTCGCCGAGCACCGTGGCCACGCCGGAGGTGGGGGCGATCAGACCCATCAGCATCCGGATGGTGGTGGTCTTGCCGGAGCCGTTGGGGCCGAGGAAGCCGAAGACGGAGCCGCGCGGCACGGTCAGGTCCAGCCCGTCGACGGCGAGCTGGCCGCCGCGGAAGCGCTTGGTCAGGCCTCGGGTCCTGATCACGTCGTCGGCACGGGAGGAGCTGGACGGGCTGGGGGAGTGGGGGGAGCTGGGGGAGGTGGGAGGAACGGGGGCCGGGCGCGACGCGGCGCCCGGGCCCCCGGCCGGCTCCGTAACGTCCCCCGTTACGGGAGTCCCGGTCATCCGTCAGTTCACCCCGGCGGCGTGCTGGAGGACCGGCAGGGTCACCGCGCCGGCGAAGACCCGGCCGTCGTCCGTGAGCAGGACGTTGACGACCTTGGTGCTGATCAGGGTCCCGCCGCCGACCGGCTTGCCGAGCGACTTCACCAGCGCCTGCGGGTTCATCGGCCGGCCGTGCTGCTTGCCCTGCTTGCCGTCGCCGTGCGTGCCGCCGCCCTGCGGGCCCTCGGCGGGCGCCTCGACGCTGCTGGGCAACCGGGTGGAGACCACGGCCGTCCAGCCCTCGCCGATCACGTTCACGCCGTCGTGGTCCTTGCCCTGCGGGCCCCGTTCGCCCTGCTCACCCTTGGCGCCCTTGGCCGCCGCCTCGTCCGCCTTCCTCTCCGTCACCTTGGCTCCCTTGGGCGCGGTGAAGTCGAAGGTCCTGGCGGCCGGCTCGGCGAAGGACACGTCGGTGAAGTGGACGTCCAGCACGGTGGAGCCGTCGGTGGACTTCACCACCACCGCGAGCGGCACCCCGTTGTCCGCGGCCACCGAGATCCGCACCTCGGAGACGGTCGAGCCGGACTGGGTCGGCTTGACGCTCAGCTGGTACGCCTTCTGCCCGGCGACGTTGGCCGTCCCGGCCACGGTGACGGAGGTGGTGCCGGCGCTGCCGGCCAGGAACTGCCGGGCGGCCTCCTGCGGGGTGGTCGGCACCCCGGTCAGCGGTGCCTTCGGCGCCTTGGCCCCGGCGTGCTCGGCCGGACGCCCGGTCACGTGCAGGGCGGTGTTGGTGGAGCTGTCCCAGGCCCAGCTCTGGTCGCCGTTGCGGACCAGGGTGTAGCCCGCCATGTTCTCCATCAGGTCCACCCGCTGGCGGTCCGGACCGTCCACCGCGACCCGCAGGGTCTGGTCGCCGCCGAGCAGACCGAGCAGCTTGGCCTGCGGGTCCGCCGAGGCCCCGCCCTGGTCGCCGCCGTGCCCGGCGGCCGCACCGAGCCCGCCGGCCGCGGCGCCCAGCAGCTGGCTGGGCACCCCGAGGTCGGTGGAGACGGAGACCGTCCCGGACAGGGCCTGGGTGTCGGAGCCGAGCACCTTGGCCACCACCTGCTCGGCCGAGAGCTGCGGCAGCTCGGGCGGCGAGTCGGCGGCCAGCGCCGGCACCAGCCCCACCCCGGCGGCGATCACCGCCGCCACCGCCAGCGGCACCCCGGCCCGCACCAGGGTGCGCCGCCGTGAGCGGTACGGTTCCCCGCCGTCCAACTGGTCGTCCACCGGCGTCTCATTGGTCATGGCGTACTCAACTCCTTCGTGGAAGCCTGCGCTTGGCACTGCCCCTCCATTAGAGGCCGGTGCCGCCGCCACGTCATCGCCCTGCAGGGGCACTCCGAGGTGAACCTGATGGGTACACCGACCCTGAGACGGCCTCAGGGTTGTGTCCTACCGACGTACCACCCTGGCGTAGGGTCGCGCCATGGACGGAACCGCCACGGACGCAAGCAACCCCCCGACCGCTAACGCGATGCGGCGCGCCCTGCGCCGCGCCCGGGACGGCGTCGCCCTCGACCTGACCGAGGCCGCCGTGCTGCTCCAGGCCAGAGGCGATGACCTGCGCGACCTGTGCGCCAGTGCCGCCCGGGTCCGCGACGCCGGCCTGGAGGCGGCCGGCCGCCCCGGCGTCATCACCTACTCCAAGAGCGTCTTCATCCCGCTCACCCGGCTCTGCCGCGACAAGTGCCACTACTGCACCTTCGCCACCGTCCCCGGCAAGCTGCGCCGGGCCGGCCACGGGATGTTCATGTCCCCGGACGAGGTGCTGGAGGTTGCCCGGCGCGGGGCCGAACTCGGCTGCAAGGAAGCCCTGATCACGCTCGGGGACAAGCCCGAGGACCGCTGGCCCGAGGCCCGCGAGTGGCTGGACGCGCACGGCTACGACGACACCATCGCCTACGTCCGGGCGATGTCCGTCCGCATCCTGGAGGAGACCGGCCTGCTCCCGCACCTCAACCCCGGGGTGCTGAGCTGGACGGACTTCCAGCGGCTCAAGCCGGTCTCCGCCTCGATGGGCATGATGCTGGAGACCACCGCCACCCGGCTGTGGAGCGAGCCCGGCGGCCCCCACCACGGCTCCCCGGACAAGGAACCGGCCGTCCGGCTGCGGGTCCTGGAGGACGCGGGCCGCAGCTCCGTCCCCTTCACCAGCGGTCTGCTGATCGGCATCGGCGAGACGCACCGGGAGCGCGCCGAGTCGCTGTTCGCGCTGCGAAGGGTGTCCCGGGCCTACCACGGCATCCAGGAGCTGATCCTGCAGAACTTCCGCGCCAAGCCGGACACGGCGATGCGCGGCATGCCCGACGCCGAACTCGACGAGTTGGTCGCCACGGTGGCGGTCGCCCGGCACCTGCTGGGCCCCGGCGCCTGCCTCCAGGCGCCGCCGAACCTGGTGGACGGCGAGTACGAGCGGCTGATCGCGGCCGGCATCGACGACTGGGGCGGCGTCTCCCCGCTCACCCCGGACCACGTCAACCCCGAGCGCCCCTGGCCGCAGATCGACCGCCTGGCCGAACGTTCCGCCGCGGCCGGCTTCGTGCTGCGCGAGCGTCTGGCGGTCTACCCCGAGTACGTGCTGCGCGGCGAACCCTGGCTGGACCCGCGGGTGCTGCCGCACGTCCGCGCCCTGGCCGATCCGGCCACCGGCCTGGCGAACCCGGACGCCGCGGTCCAGGGCCTCCCCTGGCAGGAGCCCGAGGACCTGCCGGAGTCGTACGGCCGGACCGACCTGCACACCGCCGTCGACACCGAGGGCCGCACCGGCGACCGCCGGGCCGACTTCGAGGACGTGTACGGCGACTGGGAGGTGCTGCGCGAGCAGGTGCTGGCGAAGGGCGCGCCCGAACGCCTCGCCGGGGACCTGCGCGAGGCCCTGGCAGCGGCCGCCGACGACCCGACCCGGCTCACCGACGACCACGCGCTGGCGCTGTTCCACGCGGACGGCCCGGCCCTGGACGCCCTGTGCCGGATCGCCGACGACGTCCGCCGGGACGCGGTCGGCGACGACGTCACCTACTGCGTCACCCGGAACATCAACTTCACCAACGTCTGCTACACCGGCTGCCGCTTCTGCGCCTTCGCCCAGCGCCGCACCGACGCCGACGCCTACACCCTCTCCCTGGAGCAGGTCGCCGAACGGGCCGCCCAGGCCTGGGAGGTGGGCGCCACCGAGGTGTGCATGCAGGGCGGCATCCACCCGGACCTGCCCGGCACCGCCTACTTCGACATCGCCCGAGCGGTGAAGGAGCGCGTCCCCGGCATCCACGTGCACGCCTTCTCCCCGATGGAGGTGGTCAACGGCGCGACCAGGACCGGCCTGTCGATCCGCGACTGGCTGCAGCGGGCCAAGGAGTCCGGCCTGGACACCATCCCGGGCACCGCCGCCGAGATCCTCGACGACGAGGTCCGCTGGGTGCTCACCAAGGGCAAGCTGCCGGCCGCGACCTGGGTCGAGGTGGTCACCACCGCGCACGAGCTGGGCATCCGCTCCTCCTCCACCATGATGTACGGGCACGTGGACACCCCCGCGCACTGGCTCGGCCACCTGCGGCTGCTCGCGCAGATCCAGCAACACACCGGCGGGTTCACGGAGTTCGTCACCCTCCCGTTCGTCCACACCAACGCCCCGGTCTACCTGGCCGGCATCGCCCGCCCCGGCCCGACCGCCCGGGACAACCGCGCGGTGGTCGCGATGGCCCGGCTGCTGCTGCACCCGCACATCCCCAACATCCAGACCAGCTGGGTCAAGCTCGGCGCGGAGGGCGCGGCCGAGATGCTCCGCTCGGGCGCCAACGACCTGGGCGGCACGCTGATGGAGGAGACCATCTCGCGGATGGCCGGCTCGGCGTACGGCAGCTACAAGTCGGTGCGCGACCTCCAGGCGATCGCCGAGGCCGCGGGCCGTCCGCACCGCCAGCGCACCACCCTGTACGGCGAGGTCCCGGCCGAGCGCCGGGCGGCGGCACTGGCCTCGGACGGGCACCTGCCGGAGCTGCTGCCCGTCCTGGACTGAGGCCGGCCGCGGGGCCCCGGCCGCCCGAGCGGGAGCGGCCGGGGCGGGGAACCGAAGTACGAGGGACGCCGTCGTCTCGCTCGCGCCTTCGAATACAGTGCCAGGGCGCGCGCCACGGCCGTGCGTCGCGCGGACCGGCCCCCACCCCGACGAAAGGCGCCCCGTCGTGATGCCACTGTGGTCACGAGCCCAGCAGCAGGACTTCCGCAGCCGGGTGCGCGGCTGCCTGCTCGGCGGTGCCATCGGTGACGCGCTCGGCGCCGGCGTCGAGTTCGAGCCGCTGGAGGGGATCCGGGCCCAGTACGGCCCGCAGGGCGTCACCGGCTACGTCCCCGCGTACGGGCGCACCGGCGCCGTCACCGACGACACCCAGCTCAGCCTGTTCACGGTGGACGGCCTGATCCGCGCCCACATCCGGCGCGACACCGGCAGCTGGCACCCGCCCACCGACCTGCACCTGGCCTACCTGCGCTGGGCCGCCACCCAGCGCGACTGGGGCCCGGACGAGCGCCGCCCCGACCTCGGCTGGCTCGGCCGAGAGGAGTGGTTGTACGCCCAGCGCGCCCCCGGCCAGGGGTGCCTGACCGGCCTCAGCGGGCCGGACGGTGAGCGGCTCGGCACCCTGGAACGGCCCAAGAACCCGCACTCCAAGGCCTGCGGCACGGTGGTGCGGGCGGCGCCGTTCGGGCTTCTCACCACCTGGGAGCCGGGCCTGGTGTTCCAGCTCGCGGTGGAGTGCTCGGTGCTCACCCACGGCCACCCCACCGGCTACCTCGCGGCGGGCGCGCTCGCGGTGATCGTCCAGTCCGTGGCCCGCGGCGGGACCCTGGAGGAGGGCGTCCACCTGGCGCTGGCCCTGCTCTCGGAGCGGCAGGCGCACGAGGAGACCACGGCCGCGCTGCGGGCCGCGCTGGACGCGGTGCGGGCCGGCGAACCGTCCGCCGAGCGGGTCGAGGCGCTGGGGGAGGGCTGGGTCGCGGAGGAGGCGCTGGCCATCGCGGTCTACTGCGCGCTGGTCGCCCACGACGTGCGCTCGGGGCTGCTGCTGGCCGTCAACCACTCCGGGGACAGCGACTCCACCGGCGCGATCTGCGGCAACCTGCTCGGGGTGCTGCACGGCGACACCGCGCTGCCGCCGGGCCTGGTCGCGGGGGTGGAGGGGCGCGGGGCGATCCTCGAACTCGCCGACGACTTCGCGCTGGAGCTGATGCACGGCACCGAACTGCACGACCGGCAGACCCCGGAGGGGGCCGACTGGGCCGCCCGCTACCCGGTGGCGCACTGAGCGGCGGTGCCGTGAGGACGGCGGCGCCGGTGAAGGGGAGCCCCCGACACGACAGTTGCCCGTAGCGCCGACCGCCGCTCGGGGCGACGGACACCGCTGCGGGCAACTGGCCGAGCACGGATCCGGTTCGGCCCCCGGACCTCGGGCCCAGGGCCTCGGACCCCGGACCTCGGGCCCAGGGCCTCGGACCCCGGACCTCGGGCCTCAGACCTCGCCGAAGGCCCCGGCCGCCGCCGCCGACGCGAACGCGTTCCAGGCCTCGGTGGAGAAGCGCAGTTGCGGCCCGTCCGGATCCTTGGAGTCCCGGACCGCCACCGCTCCCGCGGCCGGTCCGGCGATCTCCACGCAGGCGCCCTGGCCTCCGCTGTGACTGCTCTTGCGCCAACCGGGTCCGTACTCGGCGGGGGTGATCATTCGTGGTATCCCTTTTCGATGTCGGCTATCAGCGACCGGCTCTCCGCGACACCGAGCGCGGCCGCTCTCAGGTAGTCGTAGAGACCGGTATAGCGGCGCACATCGGCCTCCTTCTCCAGGTAGAGATCGCTCGTCACACCTTCGAAGTAGACAACCGTGGAATCGGCTGACTCCGGGAACTCCAGCAGGGAGAATGTCCCGGTCATGCCGGGGTGGGCGCCGTGCGAGAACGGGATCACCTGGATGGTGATGTTCGGACGCAGGCTCAGCTCCAGCATCTGCCGCAGCTGCCGGGCCATGATCTCGCGGCTGCCCACCTCGCGGCGCAGCGCCGCCTCGTCTATGACGGTCCACAGGCTGCCGAGCTGGTTGTCGCCGTGGACCCGCTCCTGGCGCTTCATCCGCACCTGCACCCGGCGCTGCACCGCGTTGGCGTCGGTGTCCGGCTGGGTGCCCTCGACCACCGCCTGGGCGTACTGCTCGGTCTGCAGCAGGCCGGGGATGAACGAGGACTCGTAGGCGCGGATCGAGGAGGCCTCCGCCTCCAGGCCGATGTAGACGCTGTACGGCGTCGGCATGTCGTTGAAGTCGTGCCACCAGCCGCGCTGGCGGGACTCCTTGGCCATCTCCATCAGGCTGCTGCGCATCTGCTCGTCGGCCACGTTGTACACGTCGCAGAGGTCGCGCACGTCGCGCTGACTGATGCTGCGGCGGCCGTTCTCCAGTCGGCTGATCTTCGACTGGGAGACCATCAGACGGCCTGCCACCTCCTCCGCCGTCATCCCGAGGCCCTCGCGGAGCTTGCGCAGCTCCGAGCCGAGCCGCCGGCGGCGCACGGTGGGATTGATGTTCGCGGACACGTCGACCTCCGGCCGAACCTCTGGTGATCGTTGGAACGGCAGCCCTCGGAACACTTCGGACATTGGGACCAACCCCCCTGACTCGGAGCAGCATGTCACCTTGGGCCAGCTCGGCGCCGGGGAATCACAGCAGCGCAGTAGAACAGATCAGCGGAAAAGCGCGTCCGTGAGACAGCGGAAGCTCCCAGGTGGTAGTGCGGCTCGGTGACTCGAACCGGTAGTGGGCGGAGGGCCCCGACGGGCCTCCGGGAACGGCAGAGGGGCGGTCGCCGGGCGACTTGCGTCGCGGGGCGACCGCCCCTCGGTGCTGCTGGTGCTGCTGGTGGCGCGGTCGTGCCGGTGGTGCTGAGCTGCGCGGTGCTGTGCGGACGGTGGTTCAGCACCTCCGAGGGGCGCGAACGGTGTGCCGCACGCTGCCGGGCGCGGCGTCGGCGGTCGGATCAGCGGACCGCGACCCGCGGAGAGGCGACCCGCCCGGCCGGTGTCCTGCCTCCTGCCCGCGCGCTGGAGCGGCCGGTGGCGGTCCCGGAACTCTGGGAAGAACGGTTCTGCTGCGTCGGCAGGCCGTTCTGCACGTCCATCACGGCGTGCGCGACCATCCCGCCCAGCGGGTCGTACCGGATCAGGTCGCGCAGGCGCGACCGTGAGGACCGGCCCTCGTTGCCCGGGTACAGGTGCTTGCCCAGCCCCACCGAGTGGGCGAGGGCCGCGAGCGCGGCCGTCCGCGGGTCCGGCGGCACGCCGGTGCGGATCGCGGTGTCCAGCCGCTGCTTGATCGCGGCGTTGGTGCAGTCGTCGGACGCCTGGTACCGCGTCGTCGGCAGCACCCCGCACACCTGCCCCGGCACGGCCGTGACCATGCCGCAGCGTTCCAGGTGCGCCAGGTAGGTCTGCCGCAGCCCCAGCCGGGGCCCGCCGATCCAGTGCGCGGCGCGGACCGGGCTACCGCGTCGTCGCAGCAGCTCCAGTGCGTGGTCAAGGGTCGGGTCGCCGGTCGGCCGTGCGAGCACGACGGCGATCCGGTCGCCCTCCGGTACGATCCGTCCGGCCAGGGACAGCTCGACGAGCTGCGCCCCGGCGAGTCCGAGGTCGAGGGTCTGCGGCTGCGCCGTGGTACCCGTGGTCGGGTCCAAAGCGAGCAGCAAGAGTTCCTCGGGAACAGTTCTGCGGCTCTTGCCCATCCAAGCCTCCCCGCGTGGATGAGACACAGGGTGACGCCTCTCACACGGGCTTGTCGAGTACGCCTCCGAATCGTGACCTTGCGGTGAAGGCGCGGAACCGGCGGCCTCGGGCCCCGCGTCTGACTCAGGAACAGACCGCGGTGCGGCCGTGCGGCGGCAATAAGCGCCGGTCGGGCGGGGTGTGGCGACTGGATCGGCCGCCGGTGGCGGAGACTGTACAGGTACACGGGGCGGGGCGTCGGCTTCCCGAAATCGGGTCTGCCGGTGCCCCGCCGGGCGTTGAGGAGGCTGGGATACGTGGGCGAGTCCCCCGACAGGGTGCTGAGGGACGGCGAGCGGGAGCAGGACCGCGAACGCGAACGGACCGGTGCGCCGGCTGCCGGGGCGTCAGCCGAGGCCGCTGCGGACACGTCTGCGGAGGGTGCGGCCGACACCTCGGTGGAGGCAGCGGAGGAGACCGGGGCGGAGGCCGGGGTCGAGGCACCCGCTGACGCGTCCGCCGAGGCACCCGCCGACACGCCGAAGGCCGGTGCCAAGGGCGGTTCGACCGTACAGCTCCGTGTCCGGGATGTGGACAGCCGGACGACGATGCTGCGGCTGCCGGTGGACAACAAGACCACCGCGCTGCGGCTGCCCGAGGAGTTGCTGAAGCCTGCCTCCGACGACGTTTCTGATGACGCGGCCGGGGAGAAGAAGGACTCGCCGAAGACTGACGGGGCGAAGGCAGCCGCCGAGCGGCCGCCCGTCGCCGACCCGCGTCTCGCCATGCGGACAGCGGCGGTGCCACCGGAGAAGGCCGACGAGAAGGCTGCGGGAAAGGCCGACGACAAGGCGGCGGAGAAGGCCGGCGGTGAGGCGGACACGCCCGACACCGACTCATCCGCCGACGCGGACTCAGACGCGGGCGCGGACGCGGACGCAGGCGCGGACGGGGGCAAGGGCAAGGACAAGGGCAAGGTCGAGGGTAAGGACAAGGGCAAGGACAAGGGCAAGGACAAGGGCCCTGAGGTCGGCCATCCCGTCGGCGCCACCGCCACCCTCGCACTGACCAAGAAGGGGGAGTCCGCTCAGACGGCGGCCGAGTCGGGCCGAAGCGGGAAGCCGGAGAAGCCCGAGCCGCTGCGCGCCCCCGCCGCCGGGACCGTCCCCGAGCCCCCGGAGCCCGCTCCGGTGCCCGAGCCGACCCCCGTGCCGAAGCCGGTGCCCGAGCCGACCCCGGCACCCAAGCCCCTCCCCGAACCCGAGCCGACCCCGGCCCCGGGCCCCCCACCGCTGCCGCCCGTCCCGCCGCTGCCCCGGCCGGAGCCGCTGCCCTCCCCGCAGCCCGCTCCGGCTCCGCCGCCGCAGCCCCAGCCCGCTCCCGAGCCCTCGCCCGAGAACACGGCCGAGGCGATGGAGGTCCTGGCCACCCTCAACGCCCGCCCGGTCTCGCCGCTGCGCCGTGCGCTCAAGCGGATCACCATCTGGACGGTCTTCCTGGCCGTGGTGCTCGGCGCGGTCGTGGTGGCCCAGCTGCTGCGCCCGCTGCCGGACCCGAAGGTGCGGATGACGACCGCGGGCACCTTCAGCTTCTCCGGCGACGCGCCCGACCTCGCCTGGCCGGCCAAGGGCCAGTCCGCCGCCGAGGTTGTCGGCGTCGGCAGCCTCGGCAGCTCGGGCCAGGAGACGCCGGCCCCGATCGCCAGCGTCACCAAGGTGATGAACGCCTACCTGATCCTGCAGAAGTACCCGCTGAAGAAGGGGGAGAGCGGGCCCAAGATCACGGTCGACCCGCAGGCCGCGCAGGAGTCCGGCAACAGCGACGAGTCCCGGGTCACCCTCACCGCAGGTCAGGAGCTCACCGAGTACCAGGCCCTGGAACTGTTGATGCTGCCGTCCGCCAACAACGTGGCCCGGTTGCTCGCCCGCTTCCACTCCGGCTCCGAGGAGGCGTTCGTCAAGCAGATGAACGACACCGCGGCCAAGTTCGGCATGACCAACACCACCTACGCCGACCCGGCGGGCTTCAACGCGGACACCAAGTCCACTGCGAAGGACCAGCTGAAGCTGGCCGAGCAGGTCATGAAGGACGACATCTTCCGACAGATCGTCTCCACCCCGGACACCACGTTCAACAACGTGAAGATCTCCAACACCAACAACCTGATCAACCCGAAGACCGGCGTCATCGGCGTCAAGACCGGCTCCAGCACCCCGGCCGGCGGCTGCCTGATGTGGGCCGCCTACAAGGAGATCGGCGGGGTGAAGCGGATGATCCTCGGCGTCACCCTGGGCCAGCAGGCCACCTCGCCCAATCCGGGCGACGGCATCCTGCCCACCGTGCTCAAGGTCAGCGGCAAGCAGATCCAGGCCGCCCAGAACGGGCTCAGCGGCCAGACCGTGGTGAAGAAGGGCGACGTCGTCGGCAGCGTGGACGACGGCCTCGGCGGCAAGGTCCCGGTCGTCGCGACCAAGGACCTCGTGGTGGCCGGCTTCCCGGGAGTCACCGGCACCATCACCCTGGACCCGGCCTCGCTCCACCACACCGAGAAGGCGGGCAAGGAGATCGGCACCCTGCGCGTGGGCTCGGGCGACGGCAAGTCGGAGGTCCCGGTGGCCCTCCAGTCCGACCTCAACCCGCCGTCCATCCAGTCCCGCCTGCTGCGCCTCCTCTGACCCCTCCCCTTCCCGACCTCCGAAGGGGGAGCCGGCCCACCCGTCTCCCCCTTCGCCGTCCCCCGCCCACCCCCGATCCGGTACGCTGTGAACGGCCTGGTCACCGACCGGCCACGCCTCAGTAGCTCAGGGGATAGAGCACGGCTCTCCTAAAGCCGGTGTCGCAGGTTCGATTCCTGTCTGGGGCACGACAGAACCGCAGTTCACAGGCCCTCCTCCCCTCCCGGGGCGGAGGGCCTGCGGCGTTTCCGGGCTTCTCGCCGGGGCCCTCCGCTCAGTGGACCGGTGCGTCCGGGCGGTCGGACGGTCCGTCCCGGCCGGGCGCGTCCGCCCCGCCACCGCCCAGTGGGTCGTCGTCCAGTGGGTCACGATCCAGCGGGGCGTCGCCCAGCGGCCCGTCAGCAGGCGGGCCCTCGGGGCGCGGGGGCCGGACGTACGGGACGATGACCCGCTGGACCCGGGGCCTGGTGCGCCAGTTGACCCGCCGTACGTCACGGGCCAGGGCGCCCGGGCGCCAGAGTTCGATCGCGGCCGTGACGACGCCCAGCACGACGCCGGCGGCCAGCCACCCCGCCACCACGTCGCTGGGCCAGTGCACCCCGAGGGCCGTCCGGGTCCAGCCGATGGTCAGGACCGTGGCCGCGGCCACCGAGCAGGCGGCGGTCCGGCCGCGGCGGTCGACCCGGTACCAGAGCAGGCCGACCAGGACGGTACAGGTGATCGCCGAGGCCATCGCGTGCCCGGAGGGGAAGGCCGGTCCGCCGGCGTGCGAGACCGGGTCGGAGAAGGCGGGCCGTTGCCGGTCGACGGCCAGCTTGAGCGCCCACTGGGCGCCCCAGCCGACCAGGGTCTGGGCGGCCACCCAGCCGGCCAGCACCCGGGCGCCGATCAGCCAGAGCCAGGCGGCCGCGATGCCCAGCAGTGCACGCATCGTGACGGGGCCGCCGATGTCGGAGAGGGTCTGCACCGCGGCGGTCCAGATCCGGTGATCCCGTGCGTAGTCGTGGAGTTCGCTGGTCCAGTCCTGGTCGAACTGGTGCAGGGGGTGCCAGTGGCCCGTCACCAGCGTCGCCAGGAGGCAGAACAGCGCGGCGCAGCCCAGCGCGAGCGACGCGTCCCGAAGAAGGCGGCGCTGACGCACAGTGACGGAACTCGTGCTGTTGGTCAGGTGCATGCCTGGTACCTTCCCAGCGTCCTGCGCCGATCGGGAGCCCGGGTGATAGCGATTCGGCATCTTTTGTGCGGAGGACCTGCGTGTGCCGGAGTGCGGGCGCGGGCGGACGCCGGGGGTGCACGGGAACGTGTGCGATCGCCCGGCTGTTCAACGAATGGGCGGCGGCCGCGTGTGCAGCCCGTGAAGGGCCGCTCCCCGATCGGTCGCGGACGGGCACCTGAGGTGTTCGATCGGTCACACAGTGTCCAGGTCCAGGATGAAAACCGGCAGGATACTGCATCGCCGGGAAGAATCTGAGCGAGTTGGGAATGTTGTCCGGAATCTGTTCGTTGGATCGTTACGTGTGAGCCCCTCGGGGCCCGCACTTCTTGCCCTTTCGGGCAGGCAGGCAGACCTCGGCAATTCCAGCAAAGGGAGCAAGCATGGCCACCCGTGCCGTCGTTCGCGACAGGGCCGACCGGACTCGCGCGGCCCGCCCGACCAACCTTGAGGCCGACCGCGACCTGGTCGGTATGTACCTCGACGAGATCGCCAGGACGCCCCTGCTCGATGCCGCCGAGGAGGTCGAGCTCTCACTGCGGATCGAGGCCGGCGTGTACGCCCAGCACATGCTGGACGAGGGCGAAATCCCCGACGGCGTCACGCGCGAGGAGCTGGAGGCGATAGCCGCCGACGCCGAGCGCGCCAAGGACGTCTTCATCCGCTCGAACCTCCGTCTGGTCGTGGCGGTCGCCCGCCGCTACCCGCGCAGCGGCCTGCCGCTGCTGGACCTCATCCAGGAGGGCAACGCCGGCCTGGTGCGCGCCGTCGAGAAGTTCGACTACTCCAAGGGCTTCAAGTTCTCCACCTACGCGACGTGGTGGATCCGGCAGGCGATCACCCGCTCGATCGCCGACCAGTCCCGTACGATCCGGCTGCCCGTGCACCTGGTCGAGGAGCTCGGCCGGATCCGCCGGGTGCAGCGCGAGAAGTCCAAGGAGCTGGGCCGCGAGGCGGAGCCGGCCGAGATCGCGGCCGAGCTGGACACCACCGAGGCCCGGATCAAGGACGTGCTGGACTGGGCGCGGGACCCGGTCAGCCTCAACATGTCGGTCGACGACGAGGGCGAGACCCAGTTCGGCGACCTGGTCGAGGACACCGGGGCGACGTCCCCCGAGGACGCCGTGATGGTCATGCTCCGCCGCGAGGAGCTGGACGACCTGATCGGGCGGCTGGACGACCGTACGGCCTCGATCATCCGGTCCCGCTACGGCATGGAGGACGGCCGCGAGCGCACCCTCACCGAGGTGGGCAAGCAGCACGGCCTCACCCGCGAGCGGATCCGCCAGATCGAGAAGCACGCGCTGGCCGAACTGAAGAAGATCGCCGACCACGCCGGCTTCGAAGCCGCCTGACGGTCGGCGACGGCGGCCGGCCACCACCCGGGCCCTGCTGCGGAGCGCTCCGCACCAGGGCCCGCGGCGTGGCGCGGGCCTCTTAGGCTGGAGGGGCAGGTCAGGACAGGGATCGGCAGGGGAGCGGCCGGGACGGCCGGACCGGACGGAGTGGACAGGGTGAGCGAGCAGCGACAGGAACAGGGACCGGGGCAGGGGCAGGCAGAGCCGGGGCGGGAGGAACAGGACCAGCGGCAGCCGAAGGCCCGGGGCGGGCAGGACACGGCCGCGGCCAAGGCCCGCCTGGTCTTCCACGACCCGCTGGACCAGCAGTCCCGGGACGACACCGACGCCGGCTGGGGCGACCGCCCCGGCGCCGGGGAGAGCGGTGGGCGGGGGCTGGACTGGTACCTGAGCCAGCGCCCGCCGCACCACGGTGACTAGGTGTATTGACCATGAGCGTTGTTGACGGTGGTCGGGCTTGATCATGGCGAAGACCTCCGGTGTGGCGGAGGTGTCTAGGCTCCACACCACACACGGAAGTCTTCGTGTCCCACCGTAATGCCCGGCTGACCGTGCACGGCAGGCGGCTCCTGGTCGAACGCGTCCGCGCAGGCCGCCCCGTGGCGCACATAGCCGCCGAGACGGGCATCTCCCGGGCCACCGCCCACAAGTGGGTGCGGCGTTGGCGGGCCGAGGGCGAGGCGGGCCTGCTGGACCGCTCCAGCCGCCCGCGCACCACCCCGCACCGCACCGCGGCCGCCGTCGAGGCCCGGGTTTGCGAGCTGCGGCGGGACCGCAAGCTCGGACCCCCCAGGATCGGCCCGATCCTCGGCATCCCGGCCTCGACGGTGCAACGGATCCCGACCAGGCACGGCCTGAACCGCCTGGCCTGGCTCGACCGGCCCACCGGCGAAGCGATACGCCGCCACGAGCGCGAACGCCCGGGCGAGCTCGTCCACGTCGACATCAAGAAACCCGGCAACATCCCCGGCGGCGGCTGGCGCACGGTCGGCCGGGAGGCCGGCGACCGCAACCGCCAGGCCACCACCACCGAACGCAGGAGCTGCAAGCCGGTGATCGGCTACAGCTATGTCCACTCCGCCGTCGACGACCACTCCCGCCTGGCCTACAGCGAGGTCCTCGCCGACGAACGCCAGGAGACCGCGGCCGCGTTCTGGCAGCGGGCCCAGGCGTTCTTCGCCGACCACGGCATCACCGTCGAACGTGTCCTGACCGACAACGGCTCCTGCTACAGGTCCAGGCTCTTCACCCGGACCCTGACCGATGCCGGCATCACCCACAAGCGCATCCGCCCCTACCGGCCGCAGACCAACGGCAAAGTCGAACGCTTCAACCGCACCCTGCTCGACGAACGGGCCTACCAGCGGCCCCACACCAGCAACCACGAACGAACCGCCGCCCTGGCCGACTTCCTGCACCAGGACAACTACCATCGCTGCCACACCGCACTCGGAGGCAAGCCACCGATCAGCCGCGTGAACAACCCTGCGGGTCAATACACCCAGGGGGAACGGGGGAGCGAAGGACCGGGGAAAGGGAGTTGGGGATCGGGGTGACTAGCGTGTCGTGACCAGTGCGTCGCGGATCTCGGTCAGCAGTTGGACCTCCTTGGCCTCGGCCTCGGCCGCCTCCTCGGCGACGGTCTTGCGCCTGGCCGCCAACCGGTTCATCGGCACGATCAGGACGAAGTAGACGACGGCGGCGGTGATCAGGAACTGCAGGGCGGCGCTGAGCACCGAGCCCCACAGGATGAGGACCCCGGACGTGACCTCACCGGTGCCGCTCACCTCGCAGGGCCCCTTGAGGCAGGAACTGTAGGACGCCAGGTCCTTCGTCCCGAACGCACCGACGATCGGATTGATCACGCCCTTGACGAAGGCGTTGACGATGTTGGTGAAGGCCGCGCCGATGACCACGGCGACGGCGAGTTCGACGACATTTCCACGCAGCAGGAATTCCTTGAAGCCTTTCATGCCGCCTCGAACGACGAAGTCGTTCCGGGGTTACGGGTGGTCTTCCGCGATCCCGGATTGACAACCCGTACGGCCCACCGCGCCCTCCGAGGGCGGCGGCAGTCCGGCCCGCGCGGGCCCGAACGCCAACGCCGCGGCCACCGCGAGCAGCACCAGCGCGGGCACCCCGGCCCGGCGTCGGACGGCCCGGCGCCAGCGGTGCCACCCGCCGCACCCGCGCCGGATCGGCGGGAAGCTCGGCACCTCCTGCCGCGGCGGCACGGTGGGCGCGGGCAGCGGAACGGACGGGCTCATGGCCGTCATCGGGGCACCTCCGGACTCGGTCGGTCGTCACACGGGGTCGGACGCCGCGCGGTCGGTCGCCGCTCGGTGACCACACGATGCGCGCTTGTGCCACTGCTGGAAAGCCGGTTCCCACAGCCTGTGGACAACCCCGCCCCTGTGGACAACTTCGTACACCCGCACGAGTGAGTCCGACCTCCGAGAGCTGACGTAGGCCGCGCAAGCGGCACCGCGGGAACACGAGACCCGGGAACGCGGGAAGGCGCGGGAACACGAGACCCGGGAACGCGGGAACACGCGACGCCGGAATGCCGGAATGCGAAAAGGCCCGCCGCCCCCGCGCGAAGCGGGGCCGACGGGCCTTCCCGTGAAGCCTCAGGAGCCCCCCGGAATCCCGGGGAGCCGAGCTCAGCTCGCGGCCGCAGCCGGGCTGCTGGACGAGCTGGAGGTGCTCGACGAGGACGAGCCCGAAGAGCCGGAAGCGCTCGACGAACCCGACGCCGACGACGACGTCGAGGAGCCGGCGGACGAACCCGCGCCCACCGAGCTGCTGGAGGACGAGCGGCTGTCGGTCCGGTAGAAGCCCGAGCCCTTGAACACGACGCCCACGGCCGAGAAGACCTTGCGGAGCCGTCCCTGGCAGTCGGGGCACGTGGTCAGCGCCTCGTCGGTGAACTTCTGCACCGCCTCCAGGCCGTTGCCGCACTCGGTGCACTGGTACTGGTACGTGGGCACTTGTCTTCCTCCTGGCACTCTCGCCTGATGAGTGCTAACGATGGTCAATGATGCGGTATTCCGTTGGATCAGTCCAGCGAATCCGGTGTGAGATGAGCCGGTACGGGCCGCGTCCGACCGATCGCTCAGCCCTTGGCCGTGCCGACCAGCTGCGCCGGGGCGCCGTGCTCGCCGGACCCCGCCACCACGTGACCGCTCCTGACCGGGGGGACCAGCAGGTGCCGCATCGACCCCAGCGCGACCAGCCCCAGACCGGCGCCGACCAGCGGGACCAGGAACCCGGCGGACGGCCCGTGGCCGTCGATCAGCCGCCCGGCCACCATCGAGCCGACGGCCAGGCCCAGGCCGATGGCGCCGGTCAGCCAGGTGAAGGCCTCCGTCTTGGCGCCGTCCTCGACCAGGGTCTCGACCAGGGTGTAGCCGCTGATCAGGGTCGGAGCGATGGCCAGACCGCAGAACAGTCCGGCGATCGACAGCGTGACGAGGTCGGGCATCGCCCACAGCGTCGAGCAGCCCACCACCAGCAGTGCGTAGCTGATGACCATCCGGTGCTGGACGGCCCGGCGCCAGGCGATGACGCCGTAGAGCACGCCGGCCACCATCGAGCCGCCGGCGAAGATCCCGTACACGGTGCCGGCGGCGGCGTGCTGGCCGACCGAGTCGGCGAAGGCGTTGACCGAGACCTGCATCCCGCCGAACACGGCCCCCACCCCGAGGATCACTCCGGCCAGCAGCCGGACGCCGGGGGAGGCCAGCGCGGAGGCGCGGCGCGCGCCGGGCCGGGTGGCGGTCCGGGCGGGCGCGGTGCGGCGCTGGGCGGCGAAGACCAGGCCGCCCACGAGGGTCAGCGCGGCCTCGGTGACCAGCGCGGCGGACGGGCTGACCGAGGTGGCGATCTTGGCGGCCAGGATCGGGCCGATCACGAAGGTGAACTCGTCCGTCACCGACTCGAAGGCGAACGCGGTGCTCACCTTGGCCGCCGAGGAGGCGGACGCGCCCTCGGCGCCGATCGTGGCGATCCAGCGGGCCCGGACCATCGCGCCGATCTGCGGAACGCTCGCACCGGCCGGAACGGCGGCCAGGAACAGGCTCCAGGCCGGCGCGTGGCCGAGTGCCAGGGTGAGCAGCAGGCCGACCGCGGCCGCGTGCACCGCGACGGTCGGGACGAGGACGGCGGCCTGTCCGTACCGGTCGGCGAGCCGCCCGGTCTGCGGGCCGATCAGCGCCTGCGCGACGGCGGCGATCGCCGTGACGGTGCCTGCGGTCCCGTACGAGCCGTGGGTGTCCTTGACGAGCAGCAGGATGCCCATGCTGAGCATCGCGTAGGGCAGCCGCGCGACGAAGGCGGGGGCCAGGAACGTCCAGGCGCCGGGCGTGCGCAGCAGCGCGCCGTAGCCGACCTTGGCCGGTGCGATCGCGCTGTCGGGGGTGCCGGCCGCGGTGTCCGGAGCGGTGTCCGGAGTGGAGTCCGCGGCGATCTCGACCGTTCGGCGGGCCGTCACGGTCGGTCCTTCCTGCTGCCTGGTAGCGCGGCAGGGCATGGGGTGGCCCCGACGGCGCCGAGAGTCGTCCTCTCGCGCGTCGACCGGGGTAGATACCGGGCCGGCCGGGCCTGGTGGGCCGGGGCCGGACCGCGGCCGCCGAGCGGTCGCGCCAACTCTGCGTCAGGCAGATGCTGGGGGTGGTCTAGCGGTAGTTATACGGCGTAGTCGAACCAGCATACAGTTACGCGCGTAGATTCCGCCAGGCCACCCGACTTCCGGCCCCTGCGGCCCCGGGCCGGCCGAGGAGCCGGGGTCACCGCCCGTTCAGCCATCCGGCCAGCTTGCCGCCCCTGTCCACGGCCCGCAGCCGCCGCTCCGCCGCCTCGCTCACCTCGTCCGTGGTGACCACCAGCAGCTCGTCCCCGCCGCGCAGCATCGTCGCCTTGTCCGGCACGAACGAGTTGCCCTCCCGCACGACCAGGGTGACCGCCGCCCCCTTGGGCAGCCGCAGCTCGCTGATCTCCACCCCGGACATCCGCGAGATCGGCGAGAGCGTGACCGCCAGCAGGTGTCCGTGCAGCTTCTCCAGCGGCGCGGACTCGATGTCGAGGTCCTGGCCCATCGCGCCCTCGCCGATCTTCAGCCGCTTGGCCATCCAGGGCAGGGTCGGCCCCTGGAGCAGGGTGAAGACGACGACCAGGATGAAGACGATGTTGAACACGTCCTCGGCCTTGTGGGCGCCGGAGACCACCGGGATGGTGGCCAGCACGATGGGCACCGCGCCGCGCAGGCCGGCCCAGCTCAGCAGGGCCTGCTCGCGGCCGGGCACCTTGAAGGGGGTCATCGTGAGCACCACGGACAGCGGCCGGGCCAGGAAGACCAGCACCGTGCCGACCACCAGCGCGGGCACCACGGCGTCGCCCATGCTCTCGGGTGCGGCGAGCAGCCCGAGCAGCACGAACATGCCGATCTGCCCTATCCAGGCCAGCCCGTCGGCGAAGCCGCGCACGGCCGGTCCGTGCGGGAGCTTGGAGTTCCCGAGGATCACCGCGCTGACGTAGACGGCGAGGAAGCCGGAGCCGTGCAGCAGCGAGCCGCCGGCGTAGGCGAGCACGGTCAGCGCCACCACGGCGATCGGGTAGAGACCCGAGGAGGGCAGCGCGACGTGCTTCACCGCGAACGCGCCGAGCTTGCCGACGGCCAGGCCGATCGCCGCGCCGATCGCCAGTTCGGCGACGATCGTGCCGAGCAGCACGTACCAGGTGTCCAGTTCGCCGGCGGAGGCGAAGGCGACGACCAGGATGACCACGGGCGCGTCGTTGAAGCCGGACTCGGCCTCCAGCAGGCCGGTGAGCCGGTGCGGCAGCGGGACCATCCGCAGCACCGAGAAGACGGCCGCGGCGTCGGTGGAGGAGACGATCGCGCCGAGCAGCAGCGAGGTCCGCCAGTCCAGGCCGACCAGCCAGTGGGCGCCGGCCGCCGTGACGAAGACGCTGATCCCGACGCCGACGGTGGCCAGCGCGGTGGCCGCCGGCAACGACGGTCTGACATCGCGCCAGACGGTCTTGAGGCCGCCCTCGGCCAGGATCACCACGAGTGCCGCGTAGCCGAGCACCTGGGTCAGTTGGGCGTTGTTGAAGGTGACGCCGATCCCGTTCTGGCCCAGTGCCACGCCGATCCCGAGGTAGATCAGCAGACTGGGCAGTCCTGATCGGGTCGAGAACCGGACGGCGACCACCGCGAAGAGCAGGATCACGGAGGCTTCGAGCAGGAGCTGGTTCAGATGGGCGACGTTCACGCAGTGGCACCTCGGGCAGGCATGGGCGGGCGGGGTGTCAGGTGGTGCAGGGCTGTCAGGTGGTGCGGGGGTGTCAGTGGTGCAGGGGGTTCCGTCTGTACGGAGAGCAGCGCTGTCGAGCACCGCCCCGCTAAGAAGTCGTCAATGCTCCTGTTGCGGATCGTTACGCAGTCTAACATTTTGCCATATCTTTAGTTTGGTCCCCCGTTCACGGCGCTCCGCCGACTCGGCCTAATGTGGTTCCCTGTCACGGCCGCAGGCCCTGGACACGCCCGCCCGCCCCGAAGTCAGGACCGCAAGGACCCAGATGCCCCGCTCGAAGAAGTTCCGGCGCGCCCGTCTGATCGTGATCGTGCTGGTCGTGCTGCTGGTGGCCGGCGTCGGCTACGGCGGCTACCGCGGGGTCACCGCGGTCCGTGCGTCCTTTCCGGAGGTGGACGGCACGGTCAAGGTGGCGGGCCTGAGCGCGCCGGTCGACGTCAAGCGCGATGCCAACGGCATCCCGCAGCTGTACGCGGACACCTCCGAGGACCTGTTCCGCGCCCAGGGCTACGTCCAGGCCCAGGACCGCTTCTGGGAGATGGACGTCCGCCGGCACGTCACCGCGGGCCGGCTCTCCGAGATGTTCGGCGACAGCCAGGTCGACACCGACTCCTTCATCCGCACCATGGGCTGGCGCCAGGTGGCCCAGAAGGAGTACGACACCAAGCTCTCGCCGGAGACCAAGAAGTACCTCCAGGCCTACGCGGACGGCGTGAACGCCTGGCTCGCCGAGCACCCCGGCGGGGAGAAGGCCTCGCTGGAGTACGCCATGCTCGGCGCCGTCAACAGCGGCTACAAGCCCGAGCAGTGGACGCCGGTGGACTCGGTGGCCTGGCTCAAGGCGATGGCCTGGAACCTCTCCGGGAACCTCCAGGAGGAGATCGACCGCTCGCTGCTCGCCCAGGACTTCGGCCCGGACAAGATCGCCGAGCTGTACCCGGAGTACCCGTACTCCCGCAGCGGCACGATCGTGAAGACCGGCACCGTCAGCGGCGACACCTACCGCCCGGCCGACGGCTCCGCCCAGCCCGGCGCGTCCCCCGGCGGCGGCACCGCCCAGGGCGCCACCACGACCAGGGCGCTGGTCCAGGGCCTCACCGACCGGATCGACGGGATGCCGCAGCTGCTCGGCCGCCCCGGCCAGGGCATCGGCTCCAACTCCTGGGTGGTCGCGGGCTCCCACACCACCACCGGCAAGCCGCTGCTGGCCAACGACCCGCACCTCGGCCCCGGCCTGCCCTCGGTCTGGTACCAGATGGGCCTGCACTGCCGGACCGCCTCCCCGGCCTGCCAGTTCGACGTCTCCGGCTTCACCTTCGCCGGCATGCCCGGCGTGGTGATCGGCCACAACAAGGACATCGCCTGGGGCTTCACCAACCTGGGCGCCGACGTGAGCGACCTCTACCTGGAGAAGGTGACCGGCCCGGACACCTACCAGGTCGACGGCAAGGACGAGAAGTTCGACCTCCGCAAGGAGACCATCAAGGTCGCCGGCGGCGAGGACCGCACCATCACCGTCCGCACCACCAAGACCGGCGCCCCGCTCATCTCCGACACGAGCACCGAGCAGCAGAACGTCGGCAAGTACGCGCCCAACGGCAGCTCCGCCCCCGACCGCGGCACCGGCGGCTACGGCGTCGCGCTGCAGTGGACGGCGCTCAGCCCCGGCAGGACCATGGACGCCGTGTTCGAGCTGGACAGGGCGAAGAACTGGGACGACTTCCGGAACGCCGCCAAGGACTTCGCCGTCCCCGCGCAGAACCTGATCTACGCCGACGCCAAGAACATCGGCTACCAGGCCCCGGGCGTCATCCCGGTGCGCGGCAAGGGCGACGGCTCCATGCCCGCCCCGGGCTGGGACTCGTCGTACCAGTGGAAGCCGGACCCGGTCCCCTTCACCGCCCTGCCGTACAGCTTCAACCCGGCCGTGGGCTACATCGTCACCGCCAACCAGGCCGTGGTCGACCCGAACTACAAGTACAACCTGACCAAGGACTGGGAGTACGGCACCCGGGCCAAGGAGATCACCGACCAGATCGAGGGCCTGCTCAAGAACAACGGCAAGATCTCGCCGGACGACATGCAGACCCTCCAGCTGGACAACACCAGCATCATGGCCAAGACGCTGGTCCCGCTGCTGCTCAAGCAGCAGATCGACGACCCTTACGTGCGCCGGGCCCAGGACCTGCTGAAGGACTGGAACTACCACCAGGACGCCGACTCGGCCGCCGCCGCCTACTACAACGGCGTCTGGCGCAACCTGCTCAGCCTCGCCTTCGGCCAGAAGTTCCCGGCCGACATCCGGGCCAAGGACAACTGCCTGCTGGTGCGCCAGCAGGACGACCCGACCAAGCCGGACAGCTCCAGCAAGATCGTCACCCAGTGCGGCACCCGCGACCCGGGCAAGGCCCAGCCGGACGGCGGCGACCGCTGGACCGAGGTGGTCCGCGCCCAGCTCGACAAGCCCGACAGCTCGTGGTGGACGTACATCGACTCCCAGCACAAGGAGCAGAAGGGCCTGGACAACCTGCTCAAGGAGGCGATGAAGAACGCCCGGCAGGACCTGACCTCGCTGCTCGGCAAGGACATCTCCACCTGGAGCTGGGGCCGCCTGCACAAGCTGGAGCTGCGCGAGCAGACCCTCGGCACCGACAACTCCTCGATCGCCTCCGGCGCCGTCCACAAGCTGCTCAACCGCGGCCCGTACCGCCTCTCCGGCGGCTCGGCGGCGGTCGACGCGGCCGGCTGGAACGCGGCGGCCGGCTACCAGGTGGACTGGATCCCGTCGATGCGGATGGTGGTCGACCTGAACGACCTGGACTCCTCGCGCTGGATCAACGTCGGCGGCGAGTCCGGCCACGCCTTCCATGCGAACTACAACGACCAGACCGACCTCTGGCTCAAGGGCAAGCTGCTGACCTGGGCGTTCACCCCGGACGCGGTCGAGAAGGCCACCAAGCACAAGCTGGTGCTCACCACCGGCTGACGCCCGTACGGCACGCGCACCGCGGCCCCGCTCCCCTCCGGGGGAGCGGGGCCGCCGCCGTCTCAGCCGAGCGCCCGCACTCCCGAGGGCGTGACCGCGAGGTCCACCGGCAGGTCGTGCGGCTCGGCCGGCACGCGGTCCAGCAACTCGTGCTCGTACAGCAGCACGGCCAGCACCGGCCGCACCCCCGCCCGGCCCAGCCGGGCCAGCACCCGGTCGTAGCTGCCACCGCCCCGGCCCAGCCGCAGCCCGCCCCGGTCCACCGCCAGGCCCGGCAGCAGCACCACCGAGGCGCCCGTCACGGCCTCCGGCCCGAGCCGCGGCCCGACCGGCTCCAGCAGCCCCCGCGCGGCCGGGGCCAGCGACTGCGGCCCCTCGTACTCGGCCCAGTCCAGGTCGTTGTCGGGCAGCAGCACCGGCAGCAGCACCCGCACCCCGCTCTCCCGCAGCGCGTCCAGCAGCGGCCTGGTCCCGGGTTCCGCGCCCACCGAGACGTAGGCGGCCACCGTGGAGCCCGGCGCGGCCAGCTCCCAGGCGTGCCCGGCGAGTGCGTCAGCCGCCTCCGCGCGCCCCTCGACGGTGAGCGCGCGGCGCCGCGTCAACAGCCGTGTCCTCAGGTCGCTCTTCTCGTTGTGCACCGGATCCTCCACGTCCGAAAACCGTGACGCGCAGAGCCTGACACGCGAAAGGGCGCCCCGATTGTCCACCCCGTTGCTGGTCCACGCCCTGGCCGCGCTGAGCGCCCCCGCGCTGGCCGGCGCCACCGTACTCGGACTGCGCGTGCGCCGGGAGCGGACCGAGGCCGCCGAGGACCGGGAGCGGCTGAACGGCCGGATCGCCGAACTGGAGGAGCGCTGCGCCGAACTGGAGCGCACCGCCTCCTGCGACTCGCTCACCGGCGTCTGGAACTACCGCCACCTGCAGCTCACCCTGGACCGGGAGATCGAACGGGCCCGCCGGGCCGAGCACTCCGACCAGGCCGACGGCCCGCGCCCGCTGGCCGTGCTGCTTCTGGAGATCGCCGGCTTCGACGCGGTCATCGCCGAGCACGGCCGCGCCCGGGGCAACGCCGTGCTGCGCGACCTCGCCCAGCGGCTCGCGATGGAGATCCGCCGGGCCGACACCCTGGGCCGCTACAGCGGCGAGGAGTTCCTGGTGGTGCTGCCGGACACCGGCGCCGAGGGCGCGGTGCAGGTCGCCGAGCGGCTGGTCTGGTCGGTCCGCCGGCACCTGCTGCTCGACTGGTCCTCCGGCACCCGGGAGCCCCGCCCGGCCGGGGGCAACGGACTGACCGCCGCCGTCGGCATCGCCGTGCTGCCCGAGGACGGCACCCACGCGGCCGTCCTGGTCCGCTCCGCGGACGCCGCGCTGGCCGCGGCACGGGCGGCCGGCGGCGACTGCTGGCGGATCGCCCCGCGCCCCGGGCAGCCCCCCGGCGGGCCCCGTGAACAGCCGGCTCCGGCCCCGGAGCGGCCGCCGACTGCCGAACGTGACCGTTCGGGAAAGCCGGGTAGTCTGTCGGCCTGTACCGGAGGGGACCCCCTTGCCCAACCGGTCGCTTCCCATACGCCTGCCAATGTGGCCGTGCCCCGGGACGTGCTGTCCTAGCCGTCCGACCGTGCTCGGCCGGGCGAAAACGTGCCTGAGTAAGGTAAACGCATGACGACGACCACCTCCCGAATTCCGGTAACCAAGGCCGTGGTACCCGCGGCCGGACTGGGCACCCGCTTCCTTCCGGCGACCAAGGCCACCCCGAAGGAGATGCTGCCCGTCGTCGACAAGCCGGCCATCCAGTACGTCGTCGAGGAGGCCTCCGCCGCGGGCCTGTCCGACATATTGATGGTCACCGGCCGCAACAAGCGCGCGCTGGAGGACCACTTCGACCGCGCCTACGAGCTGGAGGAGCTGCTCGTCCGCAAGGGCGACGAGGACCGCCTGCGCCGGGTCCGCGAGTCCGTCGAGCTGGCCAACATGCACTACGTCCGCCAGGGCGACCCGAAGGGCCTCGGCCACGCCGTCTCCGTCGCGGAGCAGCACGTCGCCGGCCAGCCTTTCGCCGTCCTGCTCGGCGACGACCTGATCGACCCGCGCGACCCGCTGCTCGCCCGCATGATCGAGGTGCAGCAGGAGCTCGGCGGCTCGGTCGTCGCCCTCATGGAGGTCGACCCCTCCCAGATCCACCTCTACGGCTGCGCCGCCGTCAAGGCCAACGGCTTCGGCGAGGACGTCTTCCAGGTGACCGACCTGGTCGAGAAGCCCGAGCCCGGCGAGGCCCCCTCCAACTACGCCGTCATCGGCCGCTACGTCCTGGACCCGCTGGTCTTCGACGTGCTGCGCGAGACCCCGCCCGGCCGCGGCGGCGAGATCCAGCTCACCGACGCCCTGCGCGAGCTGACCACCCGCGAGGCCGAGGCCGGCGGCCAGGTGCACGGCGTGCTCTTCAAGGGCCGCCGCTACGACACCGGCGACCGCGCCGACTACCTGCGCGCTATCGTCCGACTGGCCGCCGAGCGCGAGGACCTGGGCCCGGAGTTCCGCTCCTGGCTGCGGGAGTTCGTCGGCTCCGAGCTGCAGGACTGATCTCACACACAGAGAGCGAGCCGCCGATGACCGGGTCCACGGAGCACAGCACCACCCCCGCAGCCTGCTGCGACGGGTCCGCGGACCGGGCACCGGCGGCTCCTCGCTTCTGGACGGTGGACGAGCACCTCGCCGACGTGCTGGCCGCGGTCGGCCCGCTGCCCGCGATCGAGCTCCAACTGCTCGACGCCCAGGGCTGCCGACTGGACGAGGACGTGGTCGCCGAGGGCGACCTGCCGCCGTTCGACAACAGCTCGATGGACGGCTACGCGCTGCGCACCGCCGACACCGAGGGTGCCACCGACATCTACCCCTCGGTGCTCACGGTGGTCGGCGACATCGCCGCCGGCGCGGGCGAACTGCCCAAGGTCGGCCCCGGCCAGGCCGCCCGGATCATGACCGGCGCACCCCTGCCGCCCGGCGCCCAGGCCGTCGCCCCGGTCGAGTGGACCGACGGCGGCACCGGCACCGGGACGGCCGCCGCCGCGATGACCGCGCCGGTCGCCGACGAGGAGGTCCGGGTGCTGCGCCCGGTCTCCGAGGGAGCCCACATCCGCCGCCGCGGCAGCGACGTCGCCGCCGGCACCACCGTCCTGGCGGCCGGCACCCGCCTCGGCCCCACCCAGCTCGGCCTGCTCGCCGCGGTGGGCCGGGCCACCGTGAAGGTCCGCCCGCGCCCCCGGGTGGTGGTGCTCTCCACCGGCAGCGAGCTGGTCCAGCCCGGCGAGCCGATCGGGCCCGGACAGATCACCGACTCCAACAGCTTCACCCTCACCGCCGCCGCCCAGGAGGCCGGCGCCATCGCCTACCGGGTCGGCGGCGTCCCGGACGACGCGGGCCTGCTGCGCGCAGTCCTGGAGGACCAGCTCGGCCGGGCCGACCTGATCGTCACCAGCGGCGGGGTCAGCGTCGGCGCGTACGACGTGGTCAAGGAGGTCTTCGAGTCCTACGGGGGTGTCGACTTCCGCAAGCTCCGGATGCAGCCCGGCAAGCCCCAGGGCTTCGGCCGGATCGGCGGCGCGGCCGGGGTGCCGCTGCTCGCCCTGCCGGGCAACCCGGTGAGCGCCTACATCTCCTTCGAGCTCTTCGTCCGCCCGGTCATCCGCACGATGCTGGGCGCGGCCGACGTCCACCGGCCGGTGGTGCGCGCGCTCTGCCCGTCCGCGCTGCGCTCCCCGGCCGGCCGCCGGCAGTTCCTGCGCGGCCGCTACTCGGCGGCCGACGGCACGGTGGAGCCGGTGGGCGGCGCCGACTCGCACCTGGTCGGTGCACTGGCCCGGGCGAACTGCCTGATCACCGTCCCCGAGGACACCACCGAGCTGCCGGCCGGCAGCGAGGTCGACGTGGTGCTGCTGGACTCCTGACGGACCAGGCGGGGAGTGGCTGCCGCACCCGGCGTGCGGGGGGAGCGGTACCGTAGCGCGGTATTCGACCTGCGCGCCCCTGGAGTTACCCGTGACGACACCGAACCCCGGCGACCGACTCACCCACGTCGACGAGCAGGGCGCCGCCCGGATGGTCGACGTGTCCGAGAAGGCCACCACCGCGCGCACCGCCGTCGCCGCCGGCCGGGTCCGGGTCTCCCCGCGGGTGGTGGAGCTGCTGCGCGGCGAGGGCGTGCCCAAGGGAGACGCCCTCGCGGTGGCCCGGATCGCCGGGATCATGGGCGCCAAGCGGACCCCGGACCTGATCCCGCTCTGCCACCCGATCGCGGTCTCCGGCGTCAAGGTCGACCTCGCCGTCGCGGACGACGCGGTCGAGATCACCGCCACCGTGAGGACCGCCGACCGCACCGGCGTCGAGATGGAGGCGCTGACCTCGGTGACGGTCGCCGCGCTGACCGTGATCGACATGGTCAAGGCCGTGGACAAGGGCGCCGCCATCGAGTCGGTCCGAGTGCTCAGCAAGACCGGCGGCAAGAGCGGCGACTGGTTCGCGCCGGAGGTGGCGGAGTGAGCGCGCGGAGCGAGTCCACCGTCGGGAGGTGCGGGCGGCGCGAGGCGCCTGCCCGGCGAAGCGGGGTGGGCGCATGAGGGCGCTTGCGGTCACCGTCTCCAACCGGGCCTCGGCCGGGGTGTACGAGGACAGGGGCGGCCCGCTGCTGGTGGCCGGACTGACCGCGATGGGCTTCACCGCGGACGGCCCCCGGGTCGTCCCGGACGGCGAGCCGGTCGAGGCCGTGCTGCGCGAGGCCGTCGCCGCCGGGTACGACGTGGTGCTGACCACCGGCGGCACGGGCATCTCGCCGATGGACCTCACGCCCGAGATGACCGCCCGGGTCATCGACCGGCAGATCCCCGGCATCGCCGAGGCGATCCGCGCCCACGGCCGTGACAAGGTGCCGACCGCGGCACTCTCCCGCGGGCTCGCCGGGCTCGCCGGACGTACCCTGATCGTCAACCTGCCGGGATCGACCGGCGGCGTCAGGGACGGCCTGGCCGTCCTGGAACCGCTGCTCGCCCACGCCGTCGACCAGCTCGGCGGCGGGGACCACCCCCGGCCCGACGCACCAGCTTCCGGGAGAGCGCACTGAACGCCGGTTGGCCGGTAGAACTCCAGGAGGGGGAGGTCGTGCTGCGCCCGATCCGGGCCCGCGACCAGCGCGAGTGGCAGGAGGTGAGCCGCCGCAACCGGGACTGGCTGCGCCGCTGGGAGGCCACCGTGCCGCCCGGTCCGGCGGGCCGGGCCGCCGGCCCCCGCCCGACGTACCGGCAGATGGTCCGCTTCCTGCGCGGCGAGGCCTCGGCCGGCCGGATGCTGCCCTTCGTGGTGATCTACAAGGGCCAGCTGGTCGGCCAGTTGACCGTCGGCGGGATCACCTGGGGCTCGATGTGCTCGGCCAACATCGGCTACTGGATCGACGAGGCGGTGGCCGGCCGGGGCATCATGCCGACGGCCGTGGCGCTTTCGGTGAACTACTGCTTCCACGCCCTCGGGCTGCACCGGATCGAGGTCTGCATCCGCCCGGAGAACGGCCCCAGCCGTCGGGTGGTGGAAAAGCTCGGCTTCCGCTCGGAGGGAATCCGCCCGCGCTATCTCCACATCGACGGCGACTGGCGGGACCACTTGGTCTACGCCCTGACCGCCGAGGAGGTCCCGGAGGGGATGCTGGAGCGCTGGCGGGCGCTCAGTTCCGGTCGGGAACCGCTTAATTGAATATATGTTCGAAAGAAATATCGATATGGCATCGGCCCGGTGGCGGACCGTCACAAATGCCGGCAAAATAGTCGGAGAATCAGCTTGATCACACGACACGCCGCGCCAAATTGCTGCCAGGCCTTCCCGGCGCCCGTACGGTGTGAATCGTGAGCAGTAGCGGCCTTATCTACGCCGTCATCGTAGGGGCCTGGGCCGCCTATCTGGTGCCGATGTGGCTCCGCAGGCAGGACGAACTCAACGAGGCGCGCCCGACGGAACGCTTCAGCACCGCCATCCGCCTGCTGGCCGGGCGTTCGGCGCTGGAGCGGCGGGCAGCCCGGGCCCTGGGCGACGAACCGCGTGACGACGAGCAGAGCGACGACGGTCCTCCCGAACGGGACGAGGCCGCCCCCGGCGACCCCGCCGCGCGGGAGCCGGAACCCCCGACGGACCGCCCGGCCGAACGGCCGGCCCCCTTGCGGGCGGTCGGCGGCGAGCGCCGGGCACGGCTGCTGGCCCGCCGTCGCCGGATGGTCACCGTCCTCTTCCTGGCCTTCGCCCTCGGCGCGGTGGTCGCCGCGGTGGCCGGCCTCGCCTTCCTCTGGGTCCCGGCCGTCCCGGCGCTCCTCCTCACCCTGTACATCGGCCACCTGCGCAAGCTGGAGCGCCAGCGGTACGAGGTGAAGCTCGACCGCGTCCGGGCCGCCCAGGCCGCCGAGCGGCTGCGCCAGCGCGAGCGGCAGCGCGCCGAGGCCCCGACGGACGACCGGCCGACGGTCGGGGCGCCCGTCGAGGTGGAGCCGGCCCCGGCCCCGTCCGCGGAGCAGCGGTCCGGCCGCCGTCCGCACCTGCGGCTGGCCGCCGACGCCGGGGAGGCCACCGCGCCGGCCGCCTCCGCCTCCGCGGTGGCCGAGGCGACCGAGCACGAGGAGTGGGTCGACGGCATGCGCGAGCGCGGTGCGGCCGGCCCGGACTCCTGGGAGCCGGTGCCCGTCCCGCTGCCGACCTACGTCACCGCGCCGGTCGCCCCCCGGGTGTCCCGAGGCCTCGACCTGTCGGCCCCCGGCACCTGGACCGCCGGGCGCCCCGCGGAGTCCCGCAGCACCCCGCTCTTCGACCAGTACGCCGAGGCCGCGGCCCCGGAGCCCCGCCCCCGCGCGGCCAACGAATGACCGCCGTGACCGCCCCCGACCAGGGGGTGGTCACGGACCCCCTCCGAAAGGTGCTAGAGTTTCTTCTCGTTGGGGCTGTGGCGCAGTCCGGTAGCGCACCTCGTTCGCATCGAGGGGGTCAGGGGTTCGAATCCCCTCAGCTCCACCCAACGGACCGGTTCCGACCGGTCCACCAAATCCCGCCGGGAGTCAACTCCCGGCGGGATTTCGCGTTTTGCGGGCTCCACGGGAACGGACAGCGGCCTCGTGACGGAGCTCACACCGCCTTCGCAGAGCGGAATCTGACGCTCTTTGGGACTCAGGGGAGTCTCGGAGGGGTCGGTTATGGTGGGTGGGCCCAGACGCTGACGAGGGAACGATCTGGTCTATCTCAACGGGGTGCCATCGCGGTGCGCGAGTTCGGTCTGAAACGGTGGACGCGGCAGGCGGACCCGGCGGGGCCCGACAGCGGCCCGGCGAGCGGAAGACCGAATTCCCGGACCGTCGCGGCGGTCTGCGTCGCCGTGGTGTCCCTGGCGGCCTTCGTCGTACAACGGCACCTGCACGGGGCGAACATGGTCGACATGCTCGTCTACCGGGCCGAGGGCCAGGCCGTCGTCAACGGCGACGACCTGTACGCGATGCGGCTGCCCGGCTGGGACCTGCCGGCCACCTACCCGCCGTTCGCCGCGCTGCTGTTCGTGCCGAGCACCTGGTTCGGCGTGAGCCCGCTGCGCATCCTGGTGATGCTCGGCAACTACGCGCTGCTCGGCCTGGCCGTCCACCTGTCGCTCAAGCTGGCCGGCTGGCCGGCCCGGCGGTACCGCCCGGCCGCCACGATCCTCGCGACCGGCCTCGGCGTCTGGCTGGAGCCGGTGTACACCACCTTCCAGTACGGCCAGGTCAACCTCGTCATCCTCTGCCTGGTGCTGTGGGACCTGACCCGGCCGGACCGCAGCCGGTTCAAGGGCGTGGGCATCGGCCTGGCCGCCGCGATCAAGATCACCCCTGGCCTGTTCACCGTCTACCTGATCCTCACCGGCCGGATCCGGGCCGCGCTGGTCTCCGTCGGCACCTTCCTGGCGGCCGGCCTGGTCGGCTGGATCGTCCTGCCGGACGGCTCGTACGGGTTCTGGACCGACTACCTGTGGGACCCGAGCCGGGTCGGCGTCACCGTGCTGGTGGACAACCAGTCGCTGCGCGGGGCCGTCTGCCGGCTGCTCGACGCCAACGACCCCGGCACGGTCGGGCTGATCGCCACCGGGCTGGTCGCCGCGCTCGGGCTCGGGGTGGCCGTGCTCGCCGGGCGCTCCGCCCGGGTGCTGCGCCGGGCCGACGCCTGGGGCGGCGTCTGCACCGCCCTCACCGCGCTGCTGGTCTCCCCGATCAGCTGGACCCACCACTGGGTCTGGTGCGTCCCGCTGATCGCCCTGCTGGCCGCGGAGGCCAGGAGCGCCGGGCGCAGGATGCTGCTGGGCGTGACGCTGGTGGTCTTCCTCTCCCACGTGATGTGGACCGTGCCGCACCGCTGGGGCCGCGGGGTCGCCTGGTACTGGCAGCTGCCGGGCGCGGTCTACCCGCCGCTGGGCATCGCCCTCCTGGTCGTCATCGGCCTGCGGCTGTACCGCGCCCGGCGGCAGGAGGTCGACGCCTCGGCCGGGGCCTGGGCACTGCTCGGCGCCAGGCTCGACCACGGCTCCGGCCTCGACCTCGACCTCGATCGCGACCTCGACCTCGACCGCGGCCCCGATCACGACCCCGCCCGTGACCCCGCCCTGACCAATCGGACCTGACGGACCAGAGACGGACCGGAGCCGACGTGACCACCCAGACCGCGACCCCGTCGCCGCCCCTGGCCGCCGCGCCCGCCGCCCGCAGGGCCGCGGCCGTCCTGGGCGCGCCCGCCCGGCGCACCCTGCTGCTCGGCGTGCTGTGCTTCACGGTGATGTGCGCCATCGGCATGCAGGGCTGGGCCTCCGTCTCGCTCGGCGGCTTCGACCTCGGCATCTTCGACCAGGGCGTGCGCGGCTACTCCCACTTCCACCTGCCGGTCTCGACGCTGAAGTACTACCACCACGAGTTCCCGCCCGGGTTCTCGCTACTGGGCGACCACTTCTCCCCGGTGCTGGCACTGCTCGCCCCGCTGTACTGGCTCTGGGACGACCCGCGCTCCCTGATCATCGGGCAGGCGCTGCTGTTCGCGCTCGGGGTGCCGCTGATCCGGCGGATCGCCGCGCACGCCTTCGCCGCCGCCGAGCCGCGCACCGCCCGCCGGGCCGCCGACCTGACCGGGCTGGTCTACGCGCTCGGCTGGCCGCTGCTGGTCGCCTCCCGGGTCGGCTTCCACGAGGTCGCCTTTGCCGTCCCGCTGACCCTGCTGATGCTGGAGCGCGGCCAGGCCCGCCGCTACGGCACGGTGGTGCTCGCCGCGGTGCTGCTGTGCTGCACCAAGGAGGACCTGGGCCTGCTGGTCGGCGCGTACGGGCTGGTGCTGCTGCTGCGCACCCGCCGCACCGGGGACCGGGCCGGGCGCTTCACCGGGACCGGCCTGCTGCTGGGCGGGCCGATCGCCTCGGCGGTGGCGATCAAGTGGCTGATCCCGGCGATGGGCGGCGAGCCGGGCTACTACTGGAACTACAAGGCGCTCGGCGACGACGGCGGCGACGCGCTGCGGAACCTGCTGCACGACCCGTTCCTGCTGGTGCAGACCGCCTTCGACCAGCCGTTGAAGCCGCTGCTGCTGCTCTGGCTGTTCGGCACCCTGTTCCTGCTGCCGCTGCGCTCGGCCACCGTGCTGTGCATGCTGCCGCTGCTGGCCGAGCGGATCCTCTCCAGCAACCCCAACCACTGGTCGATCGCCCGGCACTACGACTCGATGCTCTGGCCGGTCCTGGCGACCGCCACCGTCGAGGTGCTGGGACGGATGAGCGCCGTCGAACGGCCCGGGCGGACCAGGCACCGGGCCCGGCTGTTCGGCCTCGGCACGGTCGGGGTGGCGCTGGTCGCGGCGGTGCCGATAGGGCTGCTGCAGCTGGCGGTGCCGTCCTCCTGGGAGCCCCGGGCGAGCGAGGCCGCGCTGGTCCGGGCGGCGAAACTGATCCCGGACGGCGCCTCGGTGGAGGCGGACAACCAGATCGCGCCGAGGCTGACCGCCCGGACCGACGTGGTGCTGGTGGACGGGACGCCGCGCGGACGCGAGTACGTGCTGACCCGGTCCGACAAGCGCTCCTTCCCGTTCAAGACGGACAGGGAGCAGGCCGACCGGATCGAGCTGCTGCTGGCGCACGGCTACCGGCAGCTCTGGGCCGAGGACGGCGTGGTGCTGCTGCACCGGGAGAGCACCGAGCCGGTGCCCGGCGAGCACGTGCCGGGGCCGGGCAGCAAGCCGGTCCAGGACGAGGTGCCGTCCGACGTGGGCCACAACCTGTTCAAGGGCTGATCCGCTCGGCGCGGACGATCACCACCGGGCAGGGCGCGTGGTGCAGGCAGTACTGGGCGACGGTGCCCAGCGGGGCGTCCGGCGGGGTGGTGCGGCCGCGGTTGCCGAGGACGAGCAGGGCGGCGCCGGTCGCGGCTGTGACCAGGGCGGGGCCGGGCGGACCGGTCCGGAGCCGGCGGTGGAGCGGGACGGCGCACGAGCCGGCCGTCTCCGCGAGGATCTCCCCAGCGCGGCGCTCGTTCTCGAAGCCGTCCAGCGCGGGCGGGACGAAGCCGTGCTCGCCGAGCAGGCGGAGGAACTCCCAGACGGCCACCGCCTCCAGCGGGCCGCCGGTGAGGCCGGCCAGGCGGGCGGCCCAGCGGACGGCGGCGCGGGCGGGCGCGGAGCCGTCCACGCCGACCACGATCCGGCCGCGCGGTTGCACGGTTCGAGCTTAGGGCCGTCCGGACATGCCGGAGGGCCGGCCGGAAGGTGTCCGGCCGGCCCTCGTGGGGGCGGGTCCGTTACGGGCGCTCGGAGTAGGACCCGTGCTGGTGCGAGCCCTGGGGCGGGACGGCGCCGTAGTGGCCGGGCCGGTGGCCGCGCGGGTGCCGGGTCAGGTGGTAGCCGAGGACGCCGGCCAGGGCGGCCAGGAAGCCGCCGCCGATGGTCCAGTACCAGCGGCTGTTCCAGCCGGAGAACCAGCCGGTGTACCAGTGCTCCTCCTCCGCGACCGGGGCCGCGGCCTTGGCGGTGCTCGCACCGCCGCCGACCGGCGGGACCAGCGGGGCCTTGAGCGTGCCGCCCTCGGGCTGGGCGTTGTCGGCGTTGCCCTTGGCGGCGACGTGCAGCTGGGCGGTGGCGGCCAGGCCGAGGTCGGGCTGCGGCGCGTCGGTGACCGACAGCCGGACGTAGTACGTACCGGGGAGCGGGTCGCCGGACCACGGTTCGGCCCAGGTGCGGACCTCGCGCAGGGTGCAGTTCAGCGTCAGGCTGGTGGCGCTCTGGTCGCCGGTGGCGTTCTGGGTGCCGGCGGTGCAGGCCTGGCGGCGCCGCAGCCCGTCGAAGACCTCGACGGTCCAGGTCTGCGGTCCGTGCCGGTCGGCGGCCGGGGCCAGGTTGACGGACAGGTTGACCGTCGGGGTCTGGCCCTCGGAGGCGCCGAACGCCCAGTACAGGTAGTCGCCGGTGGAGACGGCGACATCGGCGTCCTGGCCGGGGGAGAGGTTGACCGCGGTCAGGAAGGAGGTGCCGGCCTTGGTGGCCGGGGCCGGGGTGCCGCTCGCGGTCGCCGTCGGGGACGGCGAGGCGGCGGAGGCGGCCGGGGCGCCCAGCGCGAGGGCGGGCAGCAGGGCGAGGGCGGCGAGGGCGCCGCGGATCGTCGTACGCATGATCAGTTCTCCCGCCAGACGGCGATTCGCCAGCGTGCGATCCAGCCGGCCAGCAGACCGAAGAACAGGCCGGCCAGGGTGAGGGTGAGCAGCAGGATCCAGCCGCGGCCGAGGCCCATCGCGGCGCCCTCGGGGGCGGGCGAGGCGGACGCGAGGTCCACGGTCAGCTCCAGCGGCATGCCGGGGTCGGCCTGGACGCCGGCCTGGGGGGCCAGCGAGTTGCTGACGACCAGGCAGACGGTGGTGTCCGGCTTGTCCTTGTCCTTGGCCGAGGAGGTCGGGCTCGCGGTGACGTAGCCCTTGGAGTCGTTGGTGGACCAGCGCAGACCGGTGGAGATCACGTCGGTGCGGGTGCTGCCGGCGTCGGTGCCGCGGACCAGTTCCTGGCCGGTGGCACTGGTGGCCTGGAGCAGCACGCCGTAGTCCCGGGCCACCGCGCGGTCGAGGCCCACGCTGACCGAGGCGCGCAGCTCCTGGCCGGCCTTGACCGGGACCTTGTAGACGCGGTGCTCGGAGAACTTCTCCCGGTCGCTGTAGACGCCGGGGGTGAGCACCGGGGCGCTCTCGCACTTGTCGGTGCCGGCGGTCTTGACCGGGTTGACGGTGTAGGTGTCGTTGGAGCGGTCGACCAGCTGCTTCACCTTGTCGGTGAGCTGCTGCGGGGTGCGGACGTCGGTGTAGGTGCCGCCGGTCGCGTTGGCGATGCACAGCAGCTGCTGGCGGGTCTTGTCGTCGTGGGCCAGGCCGAGGGTGTCGACCACCAGGTGGATGCCCTGGGAGGCGAGTTCGCGGGCCACGTCGCACGGGTCGGGCGGGGTGCAGGTGTCCTCGCCGTCGGTGATCAGCACGATCCGGCGGGTGGCGTCGCCCTTGCCGAGGTCCTGGGCGGCGCCGCGCAGGGCCAGGCCGATCGGGGTCCAGCCGGTGGGGCGCAGGGTGGCGACCGCGGTCTTGGCCTCGACCTTGTTGGTCCTGCCGACCGGGAAGAGCTGCTTGGTGTCCTGGCAGCCGATGTTCTTGTCGTTGCCGGGGTAGGTGGCGCCGAGGGTGCGGATGCCGAACTCGGTCTCCGCGGGCAGGGCGTCGATCACCTCGCCCAGGGACTGCTGGGCCACCGAGATGCGGCTCTTGCCCTGGATGTCGGCGATGTTCATGGAGCCGCTGACGTCCAGGATCAGGTCGACCTTGGGGGCCTCCTGGGTCGTGGGGGAGGCGCCGGCTGAGGGTTCGTCGGCGTAGGCGGGCAGGCCGAGGAGCAGCGAGGCGCCCGTTATCGCCAGGGCGGCCAGCAGGCTGCCGAGCCTGGTCTTCGGTCGTCGTCCGGTATTCACCCGGCCGATCCTAGGGATCATCAGTTCGTCAAGGCCAAACGAGACCGGACGGTGTAGTCGCCCGCGCCGTCGTGAACTCCGGCGCACGGGAGGGTGTTTGCCGCCCGCCGTGCTCACGCCGGCCTTACCCGCGGTGGATAGCCTTCGTAGGGTTCCGGAGGGAGGCGGGCGTGCTGATGGAGCTGACCGCGGTCGGCAAGCGGTACGGGCGGGGCGGTCGGTGGATCCTGCGCGATGTCCAGCTGGCCGTGGGGCCGGGGGAGTTGGTGCGGATCGCCGGGCCGAACGGGAGCGGCAAGTCGACCCTGCTGCGGCTGGTGGCCGGGATCGAGCGGCCGAGCGCCGGCCGGGTGGTGCGGCGCGGGACGGCGGCGTACGTGCCGGAGCGCTTCCCGCCGGCGCTGCCCTTCGACGCCGCCTCGTACCTGCTGCGGGTCGGCCGGGTGCACGGGCTGTCGGAGGCGGTGGCGCGGCGGCGGTCCGGGGAGTGGCTGGACCGGTTCGGCATCGCGGACCGGGCGGGCACCCCGCTGAGCCGGCTGTCCAAGGGCACCTGCCAGAAGGTCGCGGTGGCGCAGGCGCTGATCGCCGAGGCCCGGGTGCTGCTGCTGGACGAGGCCTGGACCGGGCTGGACCCCGAGGCCAGGGCGGTGCTGGACGAGGCGGCGGCCGAGCGGGCGGCGGCGGGCGCCGCGGTGCTGTTCGTGGACCACGACCCGGCCCGGCTGGCCGGGCGGACCAGCGCCGCCTACCGGGTCGGGGCGGACGGCGGGCTTCGCCCGGTGGAGGAGGAGCCGCCGCGGGCGGTCGACGGGGGCGGGCCGGTGATGGAGATCGAGGTGGACGTCCCGGACGGCGCCCCGCTGCCGGAGCGGCTGCCCGGCACGCCGGAGCCGGTCGCGCTGGGCGGGACGGCGGTGCGGCTGACGGTGGCGGCCGAGCACTCGGACGCACTGCTGCGCGGTCTGCTGCTCGGCCGTCCGGCCGTACGGGTGCTGGCGGTGCGTCGTCGGGAGGAGCGGCGGTGAGGCAGGTCGGGGCGCTGATCCGGTACCACCTGGAACTGCTGGTGCGCTCGCACGCCTGGCTGCCGCCGTTCCTGGCGTTCGCGCTGCTGCTGGTGGTCGGGGTGACGGCGGGGGACCCGCTGCTCGGCGGGCTCGGCTACGGCGCGGTGCTGCTGGTGCCGGTGAGCGCCTGGTACGTGCGCGGCGCACTGACCGCCGAGCCGCCGGCCTCGCGGGCCTGCCTGGTCGCGGTGGCGGGCCCGGCGCGGGTGCACCTGGGCGCCCTGCTGGCGGCGCTGACGGCGGGTCTGCTGCTGGCGGTGGGCGAGGTGGCGGTGGTGTGGTGGACCAGCGGGGCGGTGGCCGACCCGGGGGCGCAGCGGGACCCGGGGGTCGGCCCGGCGCTGCTGGCCGGGCTGGCCACCTCGGTGGTCTGCGTGCTGCTGGGGGCGCTGGCCGGGGCGCTGGGCAACCGCCCGGTGCCGGTCCGCGCGCCCTACGGCATCCTGGCGGCGCTGGGCCTGGCCGCGGCGGCGCTGGTGGTGCCGGTCTCGCCGGCCAACGCGGCGGTGCGCGGGATGGTGACGGCGGCCCGGACCGGCCGGACGGCCGTGCCCTGGGGGGAACTGCTGCTGGCCGTCGTCCTGTTCGCCGCGGCCGCGGCCGGGCTGGCGGCGCTGGCCGGGCGGCGGCCGGAGTGAGGGCGGTGTCCGCGGTCGCGGACACACTGCGGCGACGGACCCGCACCTGCGGATGGCGCTCGTCAGGGCGCGCCCGGCGGATCCTGCCGGACGCGCGACGCGCCCCCGGCCTCCGGCAGGGAGGTGCCCGAGGCATCCCGCCGGACGCACGCCCGGATCGCCGGAGTGCGCCCGGTACGAGCCCGGCCCGGGCACCCGCCCGGCCGGGCGCCCGACGCCGCGTGCTGATCCGACAGGATCCGCCGGGCAGGCCCTAGGGTGACGGTCCAGGCGCCGGTGCCCGTACCCGGTCCGCCGCTTCGACTCCCCGCCTCCCCGAGGACGGCCCGTGGCGACACCTTCCGCCGTGACGAGATCCGCCGCCCGGCCGAACCGGCCGGTGCCGAGCCGGCGCACCACCGAGCTGGTGCTGGTGCTGGCCGCCGTCCTGACCGCCGTGTTCGGCTACGTCGAGGTGGGCGTGAACCTCGACGGCGAGGTGCCGGCCGACGCCGCCCGGTACGGGGCCGCGCTCGGCGTGCTCGCCCTGGCGGCGCACGGCACGGTCCGGTGGCGGGCCCGGTACGCGGACCCGCTGCTGCTGCCGATCGCGGTGCTGCTCAACGGGATCGGACTGGTGGTGATCCACCGCCTCGACCGGGCCACCCCGGGCCGCGCGGCGGCCTGCGCCCAGCTGCTCTGGTCGAGCCTGGGGGTGGCGCTGTTCATCGCCGTGCTGCTGCTGGTGCGCGACCACCGGCGGCTGCGGCGCTACGCGTACGTCGGGGCGCTGGTGGCGCTGGTCCTGCTGGTGGCGCCGATCCTCTTCCCGCCGGTGTACGGCTCGCGGATCTGGATCGTCGTCGGGCCGCTGTCCTTCCAGCCCGGGGAGTTCGCCAAGATCCTGCTGGCCGTCTTCTTCGCCGCCTACCTGGCGGTGCACCGGGACGCGCTGGCGCTCACCGGCCGCCGGGTCTGGCACTGGCAGCTGCCGCGCGGGCGGGTGCTGGGGCCGGTGCTGATGATCTGGGCGGCGTTCGTCGGGGTGCTGGTGCTGGAGACGGACCTCGGGATGTCCCTGCTGTACTTCGGCCTGTTCGTGGTGATGCTCTACGTGGCCACCGCGCGCACCGGCTGGATCGCGATCGGGCTGGGCCTGGCGGCGGTCGGCGCGGTGACGGTGGGCTGGCTCTCGCCGCACGTGCACAGCCGGGTGGTGGACTGGCTGGACCCGTTGGGCTCGATCGCGGCGGGCCGGGGCGCCAACCAGATCGCCCAGTCGCTGTTCGCCTTCGCCTGGGGCGGGGAGCTGGGCACCGGGCTGGGCAACGGGCACTCGGTGCTGATCGGCTTCGCCGCCAAGTCGGACTTCATCCTCGCCACTATCGGCGAGGAGCTCGGCCTGACCGGGCTGGTCGCGGTGTTCCTGCTGTACGCGGTGCTGGTCTCGCGCGGCTTCCGGACCGGCATCGCGCTGCGCGACCCGTTCGGGCGGCTGCTGGCGATCGGGCTGGCGGCGACCGTCGGCCTGCAGGTGTTCGTGGTGGCGGGCGGGGTGCTCGCGCTGATCCCGCTGACCGGGATGACCATGCCGTTCATCGCCCAGGGCGGCTCCTCGGTGGTCAGCAACTGGATCGTCGTCGCGCTGCTGGTGCGGATGAGCCACGACGCCCGGCGGTCGGCGCCGCTGCCGCTGCCGGCCCCCGCGCCCTCGCCCGCGCCGGAGGAGCGGTGATGGCGGCCGGTCCGGCCGGGGGCGGTCGGCCGAAGGGCAACGGCCCGCAGGGGCTGCCCGGGATCTCGGTCACCGGGCGCCGCGCGGCCACCTTCTGCCTGCTGCTGGTCGGGGCGCTGTGCGTGCAGGCCACCCGGGTGCAGGTGTTCGAGTCCAGGGACCTCGACCGCAACCAGGCCAACCAGCGGCTCACCGTCGAGCGCTACGCCCGGCCGCGCGGCGACATCCTGGTCGGCGCCCGGCCGGTGACCGGCTCGCAGACCACCGGCGGCCGGTACGCCTACAAGCGCACCTACACCGACGGCCCGACGTACGCCGCCGTCACCGGCTTCGCCTCCCAGGCGTACGGCAACAGCCAGCTGGAGGGCACCGAGGACGGCCTGCTCACCGGCACCGACGGCCGGCTGACCGGCTGGTCGCTGTGGGACGCGGTCTCCCGCCGGCAGAACCCCGGCGGGGACGTGTACACCACGATCGACCCGGCGGCCCAGCAGGCCGCGATGAGCGGGCTGGGCGAGCAGAAGGGCGCGGTGGCGGCGATCGAGCCGGCCACCGGCCGGATCCTGGCGCTGGCCAGCACCCCCACCTACGACCCGGGCGGCTTCGCCGGCTCCTCGGGCGCGGACCGGACGGCCTGGAACCGGCTGCAGGCCGACACCGACCAGCCGATGCTCAACCGGGCGCTGCGCCAGACCTACCCGCCGGGCTCGACCTTCAAGGTGGTCACCGCCGCCGCGGCGCTGACCGCCGGCGTGGTCACCGACCCGGGCGCGCCGACCGACGCGCCGTTCCCGTACGTGCTGCCCGGGACGGCCACGCCGCTGGTCAACGACAACGCGGACTGCGACCGGCCGGGCCTGTCGCTGGACGCCGCGATGACCGCCAGCTGCAACAGCGTGCTGGGCTACCTCGGGGTGCGGACCGGGCTGTCGAACGTGGTGGCGACGGCCGAGGGCTTCGGCTTCAACGACCCGCAGCTGGACGTGCCGGTGCGCCCGGCCCGGTCCAACGTGGACACCTCGATGGACCGGGCGCAGCTGGCGCTCTCCTCGATCGGGCAGTTCGACACCGCGGCCACCCCGCTGGTGATGGCCATGGTCGCGGCCGGGATCGCCAACGACGGGACGGTGATGCGTCCGCAGCTCGTGGACAAGCTGACCAGGAGCGACGGCACCGAGGTGGAGCGGATGAAGCCGGCGGTCTACCGGCGGGCGATCACGCCGGAGGTGGCCGGGCAGGTGCGGAAGCTGATGACCGACGCGGTGGAGAAGGGCACCGGCGGCAACGCCCGGATCGCCGGGGCGGTGGTCGGAGGGAAGACCGGCACCGCCCAGCACGGGGTGGACAACAGCGGGACACCGTACGCCTGGTTCATCGCCTGGGCCAAACCGGCCGGTTCGGACGCGGTGCCGCCGGTCGCGGTGGCCGTGGTGGTCGCGGACAGTGACGCCACGGACGTCACGGGTGGCGCGCTGGCGGCTCCCGTCGCCCGCTCGGTGATGCGGGCGGTGCTGGGCCACTGAGGCCGGTCAGGCGTGTTGAACTGGACGTTTAGCGGAACGCCCGGAGATGCAACGGGTGCGAAGTGTCCGGTTTGTTATGTCTGGTGCGCCAATTCGTACAATGCGCCGATCAGTATTGTTTGTTTGCGACACTGGTGTCTTCGCCGGGTACTGTCCCATGTTTGTTCGGTTGGTTCCCGATGACACCCCCGGTGTCCCGGGTGACCGGCCGCTAGGACACCCTCCCCCGCCTAGAAGGACCGCAGTTTTGACCAGCAACACCCTCGGTGCGCGTCTGCTGCGACGCAAGCCCGTCTCGACCCTGATCGCGGAGAGCGAGGGCCACGGCCTTCCGGCCGGCGCACCCGAGGAGGGCGGACGCTCCGGCATCCACCTTCGTCGCTCGATCGGACTCTGGCAGCTGTCCGCGATCGGCATCGGCGCCACCATCGGCACCGGCATCTTCTTCGTGCTCGGCAGCGCGGTCCCGCAGGCCGGACCGGCCGTCATCCTGTCCTTCGTGATCGCCGCGATCACCGCCGGACTCACCGCGCTCTGCTACGCCGAGATGGCCTCCGCGATCCCCGTCTCCGGCTCCTCGTACTCCTACGCCTACGCCACCCTCGGCGAGGGCGTCGCCTTCGGCGTCGGCATCTGCCTGCTGATGGAGTACGGCGTCTCCGCCTCCGCGATCGCGGTGAGCTGGGCGGAGTACCTGAACAAGTTCCTCGACCTGGCCTTCGGGGTCAGAATCCCCGAGCAGCTCTCCGGCGCACCCGGCGGCGGCCACTGGTTCAACCTGCCCGCGCTGCTGCTGGTCGCCATGGTCTGCTTCCTGCTGGTCCGCGGGGTCAGCGAGTCGGCGAAGGTCAACGCGGCCATGGTCGGGATCAAGATCATCATCCTGCTGCTGTTCGTCGGCGTCGCCCTCACCGGCTTCAAGTCCGGCAACCTGACCCCGTTCATGCCGCTCGGCATCGGCGGCGTGCAGATGGCCGCCTCCAGCATCTTCTTCTCCTTCATCGGCATGGACGCCGTGTCCACCGCCGGCGAGGAGGTCAAGAACCCGCGCCGCACCCTGCCGATGGCGATCATCATCTCGCTGGTCGTGGTGACCCTTCTCTACATCCTGGTCGCCCTGGCCGGCATCGGCGCCCAGCCGTGGACCGCGTTCGACGGCCAGGAGGCCGGGCTCGCCCAGATCATGCAGGACATCACCGGTCAGAGCTGGCCCGCGATGATCTTCGCGGTCGGCGCGATCATCTCGATCTTCAGCGTCACCCTCGTGGTGATCTACGGCCAGACCCGCATCCTGTACTCGATGGGCCGCGACGGCATGCTGCCCAAGCGCTTCGCCCAGCTCTCCCCGCGCACCGGCACCCCGGTCTGGAACACCCTGGTGGTGGGCGTCGGCGTGGGCGCGCTGGCCGCGTTCATCCCGCTGGACGTCCTGGCCGACATCACCAGCCTCGGCACCCTGATCGCCTTCTCCGTGGTCTCGGTCGGCGTGATCGTCCTGCGCCGCACCCAGCCCGACCTGCCGCGCGGCTTCAAGGTCCCCGGCTACCCGGTCGTCCCGCTGCTCAGCGTCGGCTTCTGCGTCTACCTGATCACCGGTCTGCACGCCGACACCTTCCGGGCCGGGGCGATCGCCCTCGCCGTCGCCGTGGCCGTCTACTTCGGCTACAGCATCAAGCACTCCCGGCTGGAGCGGGCCGAAGAGCAGGTCCCGGTCGACACCAACGCCGGCTGACCGTGCCGTTACCCAATCGTGAAGGGCCGCCGCCAGGTACGACACCGGGCGGCCCTACGCGCGTAAACCGCCGGCGGAAGCCCGACGCGATGGCGACAGCGCCCGCCCCGCACCCATAACCTTCCACCATGGTGAGCACCCGCACGCCCGGCTTCTCCCGCCCGCGCGGCCGCTTCACCGGCCGCGCCAGAACGCCGGCCCAGTCCATCAGCGCCGAACTGCCGTCCAGACCGGGACGGCCGCCGAGGGGCTTCTCCACCCGGCCGTTCCCCCGACAGCGTGGCGAGAGCGCCTTTCCGCCCACGCCCGATCGGTGGAATCCCGCCCGGCTCGCCTCGCTGCGCTGGGTCCAGCTGCTCGGCTGCCTGATCGCGGCCGGCTGGGCCGCCGCCTTCCCGGTCGTCTCCGACCTGGCCAACCAGCGGCTGTGGGGCCTGGTCGCGGCTCCCGCCTACGTCGTGGCCGGGCTGCTGTGCCTCACCCTGCCGCGCCGCTTCGCGGCCGAGGCCGCCGCCGTGGTCGCCCTGCTCGGAGCCGTGCTGGCCCCGCTCGGACTGCTCGCCGTGACCGGCCGGCACCAGTCCGAGGTGATGGTGGTCGAACGCTCGGCCCACCTGCTGCTCGGCACCGGCGACGTCTACCTCCCGCACCCGGTGGTGGTCACCGACTACAACCCGTACCTGCCGGCGATGTCCCTGTTCGGCCTGCCGCGCCAGCTGCTCGGCAACTCCACCGCCTTCGCGCGGGTCGCCGGGGACGCCCGGATCTGGTTCGCCCTCACCTTCGTCGCCTGCCTGCTGGGCGCCTGGCGGCTGCTGCGGCCGTCCCGCCAGCGGGCACCGCTGCTGCCGCTGGCCGTCCTCACCGCCTCGCCGCTGATAGCGCTCGCCCTCGTCGTCGGCGGGGTGGACCTGCCGCTGATCGGGGTCTGCTGCCTGGCCATGGCGCTCGCCGAGCGGGACCGCACGGTCGCTGCCGGGCTGGTGCTCGCCCTCGCCTGCACCCTCAAGTGGACCGCCTGGCCCGCCCTGCCGGTCGCCGTCCTGCTGCTGTGGCGGCTGTACGGCCGCCGGCCCGCCGCCCGCACCGCGCTGATCGGGGTCGGGGTGAGCGCGGCGGTGCTGCTGCCGTCCGTGCTGACCCAGCCGCAGGCGCTGCGCGACCAGGTGGTGCGCTTCCCGCTCGGGATGACCGCGATCCGCACCCCGGCCGGCAGCCCGCTGCCCGGGAAGGTGCTGGCCGGCTTCGGGCCGACCGGGCACTCCGTCTCACTGGCGCTGATGACGACGGCCCTGATCGGGGTGGCGATCTGGCTGCTGGCCCGGCCGCCGGTCTCCGCGATAGCCGCCGCCGACCTGCTGGCCGCCGGGCTGGCGATCGCCTTCACGCTCGCCCCGGCCGGGCGGTTCGGGTACCTGGCGCTGCCGGCCGTGCTGATGATCTGGCCCCGGCTGGCGGCCCGGCGCTGGAGCAGCCGCCCGGTGCCGCCGCGCCCGCTGCCGGACGTGCCGGCGCCCGCCGTGCCGCGGAGCTGAGCCGGCCCGCCGACGGGCCGTGACGCGGCGGAGCCCGCCCGCCGGTGACGGCGTGGCGGGCTCCAGCGCGTGTGACGTCCTAGTGGCCGGCCTTGAGCAGCGAGGCGACGGCCGGGCCGGCCGCGTCCACGCCGTGGCCGCCGCCCTGGACCTCGGCGGCGACCGCGAGGTTGCCGCGGAAGGCGGTGAACCAGCTGTTGGTGGTGGAGGCGCCCTGGACCTCGGCGGAGCCGGTCTTGGCGCCCGCGTTGTCGGTGATCCCGGACATCACCTGGCTGGCCGTGCCGCCGACGGCGGTGGCGTTCATCATCGCGCGCAGCTTGGCGGCGACGTCCGGCGAGATCTGCCGGGCCGCCTGCTGCTGCGGCAGGCCGGCGACCAGGATCGGCTGCTTGAACGAGCCGCTCTGGACGGTCGCCGTGATCGAGGCCATGGCCAGCGGGTTCATCTGGACCTTGCCCTGGCCGATGTAGTTCATGGCCTGCTCGTCCTTGCTGCCCGGGGTCGCCGGGACCCTGCCGTCGGCGTTCGGCAGGCCGGTCTTCCACTCCTGCCCGATGCCGTAGACGTCCTTGGCCGTGGCGGCGAGCGTCTCGGGCTTGAGGCTGGTCAGGCCCTGGTTGATGAAGGCGGTGTTGCAGGACACCATGAAGTCCTTCTGGAGCGTGTAGTCCGGGAAGGCGCCGGGGAAGTCGTTCGGGATCGCCACCGGGTTGCTGCTCTTCTCCGGGCAGGCCACCTGGGAGTCCGGGGTGAGCCCGGCCTCCAGCAGGGCCGTCGAGGTGACGATCTTCATCGTCGATCCGGGGGCGAGCAGGCCGGTGAAGGCCCGGTTCTGGCCGGTGGCCGGGGCGTTGGCGAAGGCCAGCACCTGGCCGGTGCTCGGCTCGATCGCGACGATGGAGCCCTGCTTGCCGCCCAGGTCGGTCATCGCCTTCTCGGCGGCGGCCTGGAGGGTGTTGTCGATGGTCACCTTGAACGGCTTGCCGGGCTTGGGCTCGACGATGGTGAACAGCCTGTCCGCAGCGGTCTTGCCGGACGGGTCGGTGATCACCACCGCGCTGCCCGCGTCCTGGTCCTTGTTCGGGTCCGGCGGCAGCAGCTTGCGGGCGTTCTCCTGCAGGCTGGCCATCAGCGCAGGGGTGAGCGAGGCGCCCTGCAGCGTCTTGCCGTTGCGGTCCACCACGGTGGACGGCGGGGCGAAGACCTGCTGGGTGGCGATCGTCTCGTTGCCGGACAGGTGCGGGTGGATCACCGAGGGCGCCCAGTGCACGGCCGGGGTGTTGTCGCTCATCTTCACGACGCCCAGGAAGCCGTTGTAGTCCCAGACCCGGCTGGTGCCCTCGAACTCGGCGCGGGCCTTGAAGCCCATCAGCACGCCGGTCGGCCCGGGGGCGGCGGAGGGCGAGTCGCTCGCGCCGGGGGTGCCGGTCGCCGACGGGGTCGCCGAGGCGGCGCCGGTGGGCTTGGCCGGGGCGGGCGTGCCGGTGGCCGAGGCGAAGGCCTGCGGGGTGGCCGGGCCGGCCGGGGTGAGGGTCAGCGCGCTGGGCTTCACCTGGGTCTTGAAGGCGGTCAGCGCGGTGGTGGCGGCCGCCGGGTCGTCCGTGAGCGAGGCCGCCTTCGCGATGTCGCCGGAGGCCCAGGCGGCCAGGAAGTCCTTCGCACCGCTCGCCGCCTGGTCGGCCGAGGGCGGGTCGGCGACCACCGTGCGGGGCTTGCTGCCGGACCCGGAGTCCGAGCCGCCCATCAGGCTGTACGCCCCGTAGCCGCCGCCCGCGAGGACGACGATGGACACGCCGGTGATGATGCCGATCTTCGCGCCACTGCGCATGGTGCAAATCCCCCAGGGGTCTCGCGGCCGGGCGCAACCGGCCGGGCCGGAAACGCGGTGTTCCCTCCACCCTAGGCAGCGCTGATGAGGACGCCGACGAAACGCCGGGGACTTGTGACGGATCTGGTACGTGTCGTGGACCGGGTGCGGACGTTCCGGGGGAACGGTGTGTCGGCTGCCTCCGGGCCCGGGCCGCCCGGTCAGATCCAGCTGTTGAACCACATCCGGCTGCGCCAGTCCTCCAGCGGGATGGTCTGGCCCGTGAACAGCGGATAGAAGTACAGGAAGTTCCACATGATCAGCAGCACCAGCAGGCCGGCCGTGGCCGAACCGATGATCCGGCGGTCCCGGGAGGCGCCGGCCGGCCCGATCAGCGCACCGACCAGCATCGTCACGGCGAGCACCAGGAACGGGACGAAGACCACCGCGTAGAAGAGGAAGATCGTCCGCTGCTGGTACAGGAACCACGGCAGGTAGCCCGCGGCAAGGCCGCACAGCAGGGCACCCGCCCGCCAGTCCCGCCGGAACGCCCAGCGCCACAGGCAGTAGACCAGTGCGAGTACGCCCGTCCACCACAGCAGCGGGGTGCCGATGCCCAGCACCTCGCGGGCGCAGTCGGCGACGGTGCAGCCGTCCTGGCCATACTTCGGGGACTCGTAGTAGAAGGATACCGGGCGGCCCAGCACCAGCCAGGACCACGGGTTGGACTGGTAGGTGTGGGGGTCGGTCAGGTGGGTGTGGAACTCGTAGACCGTCGAGTGGTAGTGCCACAGGGCGCGCAGGCCCTCCGGTATCCACGGGTAGTCGGTGGAGCGGCCGACGGCCCAGTCCCGGCCCCAGCCGCCCCGGCCTGGCGCGTTGCTGCTGGCGAACCAGCCCCACCAGGAGGCCAGGTAGACGGCCACCGAGACCACGACGATCGACACGAAGGCCGGCACGACGTCCCGGGCCAGTACCGCCAGGTACGGGCGCGGGGCCCCGGCCAGCCGGCGGGCGCCGACGTCCCACAGCACGGTCAGCACGCCGAAGGCCGCCGCGACGTACAGGCCGCTCCACTTGGTGGCGCAGGTCAGGCCCACGCAGACGCCGGCCGCGATCCGGTACGGGCGCCAGCCCAGGTTGATCCGCTGGGCGAGCGCCGGGTCCGCCACCCCGCCCAGGCGCGCCGCCAGCCGGGCCCGGGTGCGGTCCCGGTCCAGCAGCAGGAAGCCGAAGGCGGCGACCATCCAGAACATCACCACGAGGTCGAGCAGCGCCGTCCGGCTGAGCACCAGGTGCAGGCCGTCCACCGAGAGCAGCAGGCCGGCCACGCAGCCCAGCAGGGTGGAGCGGAACATCCGGCGGGCGATCCGGGCCAGCACCAGCACCGACAGGGTGCCGAGCAGGGCCACCGCGAACCGCCAGCCGAAGGGGTTCATGCCGAACAGCTGCTCGCCCGCGCCGATGATCCACTTCCCGACCGGCGGGTGCACCACGTACGACGCCGCCGCGCGGTACGGGACGGCCGCGCCCGGCGTCATGATCGTGGTGTTGGCGTCCTCCGGCCAGTTGATCTCGTAGCCGCCGTGCCAGAGCGCGTAGGCGTCCTTGGCGTAGTACGTCTCGTCGAAGATGATCGCGTGCGGCTGCCCGAGGTCGGTGAACCGCAGCAGCCCGGCGAACACCGCCACCGCGATCGGGCCCAGCCAGCCGGACCAGCGGCACAGGAAGTACCAGAGGCCCTGCGGCAGCGTGATCCCCAGGCGCAGCAGCACCGGGGACTGCGGGACGTCGGGCGTCGTCACCCCGGGGCCGTCCGGCATCGGCGGGACCAGGCGCTCGGTGAGCGTGCCGGTGGGGCGGGCGCGGTAGCCCTGCCCGGCCAGGCGCTCCCGCCAGCTCGGGGGGGACCCGGGTGAGCGGGGGGACGGCAGGCCGGCACCGCCCTGCGCGGAGGGGTCCGTACCGGTGGGGGCCTGCGCCGCCGTGTCGCCGTTCATCCGCCACATCGTAGGGGCGCTCCTCGTACGTGTGAGCGGTCCCTCGGAAGCTGCCCGAATCGTCACCAAAAGCCCCGACGTGGACCGTCGGCCGCACCCAACTGCAAGGATGGGGCTCGTGACAGGAGTACTCGTTCTCGCAGGCACCCCCATCGGCGACGTCTCGGACGCCCCGCCCCGGCTGCTCACCGAGCTGGCCACAGCGGACGTGATCGCGGCCGAGGACACCCGGCGGCTGCGCCGGCTCACCCAGGCGCTCGGCGTGACCCCGGCCGGGCGGGTCGTCTCCTACTTCGAGGGCAACGAGGTCGGCCGCACCCCCGAGCTGGTCGAGGCGCTGCTCGGCGGCTCCCGGGTGCTGCTGGTCACCGACGCCGGGATGCCCTCCGTCTCCGACCCCGGCTACCGGCTGGTGGCGGCGGCCGTGGCGGCGGACGTCAAGGTCACCGCCGTGCCCGGCCCGTCCGCGGTGCTCACGGCGCTGGCGCTGTCCGGACTGCCGGTCGACCGCTTCACCTTCGAGGGCTTCCTGCCGCGCAAGACCGGCGACCGGGCCCGGCAGCTGGCCTCGATCGCGGCCGAGCCGCGCACCATGGTCTTCTTCGAGGCACCCCACCGGATCGCCGAGGCGCTCTCCGCGATGGCCGAGGCCTTCGGGCCGGAGCGGCCGGCCGCGGTGTGCCGCGAGCTCACCAAGACCTACGAGGAGGTCAAGCGCGGGCCCATCGGCGAGCTGGCGGCCTGGGCGGCGGAGGGCGTCAAGGGAGAGATCACCGTCGTGGTCGCGGGAGCCCCGCCGGCCGCGCCCCGGGAGCTGACCCCGGCCGAGCTGGCCCGGCTGGTGGCCCTCCGGGAGGAGGCCGGGGAGCGGCGCAAGGAGGCCATCGCGGCGGTCGCGGTCGAACTCTCCGTGCCCAAGCGGGAGGTCTTCGACGCGGTGGTCGCGGCCAAGAAGGAGGCGTCGGAAGAGGCCCTGAAAAGGGGGTGAATTCCGGGGGTTGCGAGGCGGGCGGGGAGTCGTACGGTTGAGAGAAGGCCCCGGTAAACACCCGCTGAGCTGAAGTTTCGGTCCTGGTGGACGAGCTCCGGGAGGCCCTTCGTATAGGACTTCCCAACCCGCCTCCAAGCTTTCACAAGAAGGGCGTCGGCCGGGCCTGTCCGGGCATTTCCTGGAATGGAAAGACCCAGCCGGGCGAGCGCCCGACGGGCAGTGGGAGTTGGCTATGAGCGACACGATCGGTAGCCCCCGCAGTGGCAACGCGCTGAACGTCCCCGGCCTGGCGGGGCGGGCGCACACTCCCGTCGAGACCGTACGGGAGGCCTACTCCTTCGCCTGCCTGCGCTGCGGGTACGGCTGGGAGCAGGCGTACGACATCGAGCACCACGTGGCCAGGGACGGCCACATCGTGTTCGAGTACCACGCCAACGGTGTCCGGGTGCCGTCCCCGCTGCTCAAGCCGACCTGCCCGGGATGCGGTGGCCACACCGTCCGGATCATGCGCGAGGGCCGGGTGGCCTCCGCCGACCAGCCCTGGCAGCACGCCCCCGGCTACCCGGCGCACGCCGAGCCGGCCGTGGTGCCCGTGGAGCCCGCGGTGGCCGGGCCCGGGAAGCCGCGCGGGCGCTGGGCCCGGTTCTGGGCGCGGCTGCTGGGCTGACCGCCGGACCGGGGAGCGGACCCGGAGCCGCCCGCCGCGAGCAGCGCGGCGGGCGGCCCCGCCGCACCACCGGCCCGAAACGCGGTCGAGGGGCGCGTTCGGGCCCGACTAAGCTTTCCGACCATGGCGGCCACTGCAGACCACAGCACCACCGGGGCGAGCGCCCCGGCGTACTACGTTTCCACTCCGATCTACTACGTCAACGACCGTCCCCACCTGGGCCACGCGTACACCACCGTGGCGGGCGACGTCCTCACCCGCTGGCACCGCCAGCGCGGCGAGAAGGTGTGGTACCTGACCGGCACCGACGAGCACGGCCAGAAGATCATGCGGACCGCCGAGGCCAACGGCGTCAGCCCGCAGGAGTGGTGCGACAAGCTGGTCGAGGAGGCCTGGAAGCCGCTCTGGCAGCACCTGGAGATCGCCAACGACGACTTCATCCGCACCACCGAGGAGCGGCACACCGCCCGGGTGCAGGAGTTCGTCCAGGACCTGTACGACAAGGGCGAGATCTACAAGGGCGGCTACTCCGGCCCGTACTGCGTCGGCTGCGAGGAGTTCAAGCTCCCCTCCGAGCTGCTGGACGGCGCCACCGAGGACGAGAAGCTCTGCTCCGTCCACAAGAAGCCGGTCGAGTGGCTGGAGGAGGAGAACTACTTCTTCCGGCTCTCCGCCTACGCCGAGCGGCTGCTGGAGTTCTACGCGGCCAACCCCGACTTCATCCAGCCGGCCTCGGCCCGCAACGAGGTGCTGCGCTTCGTCGAGCAGGACCTCAAGGACCTCTCGATCTCCCGCTCCACCTTCAACTGGGGCGTCCCGCTGCCCTGGGACGAGAAGCACGTCCTCTACGTCTGGGTGGACGCGCTGCAGAACTACATCACCGCGGCCGGCTACGGCAGCGACCCGGAGCGCTTCGCCGAGCTGTGGCCGGCCTCCGTCCACCTGGTCGGCAAGGACATCCTGCGCTTCCACGCGGTGATCTGGCCCGCCATGCTGATGGCCGCGGGCCTGCCGCTGCCCAAGCGGGTCGTCGCCAACGGCTGGCTGATGGTCGGCGGCGAGAAGATGTCCAAGTCCAACCTGACCGGCATCGCGCCCACCGACCTCACCTCGCACTTCGGCGTGGACGCCTACCGCTACTACTTCCTGCGGGCGATCCCGTTCGGCACGGACGGCTCGTTCTCCTGGGAGGACTTCACCGCCCGCTACACCTCCGAGCTCGCCAACGACTTCGGCAACCTGGCCTCCCGGGTCGCCGCGATGGTCGGCAAGTACTTCGGCGGGGCGCTGCCCGCCTCGGCCGCGCACGGCGACGCCGAGCAGGCCGTCGCGGACGGGCTGCGCACGGCGGTCGAGGTCGCCGACCGGAAGATCGGCGAGGAGCTGGACTTCGCCGGCGGCCTCGCGGCGGTCTTCGAGTTCGTCAAGCAGGTCAACGGCTACCTCACCGAGCAGGAGCCGTGGAAGGTCGCCAAGGACGAGTCGGCCGAGGGGCGGGCCCGCCTGGCCACCATCCTCTACACCGCCGCCGAGTCGCTGCGCGGCACCGCGGTGCTGCTCAACCCGGTGATGCCGTCCACCGCCGAGAAGCTGTGGGCCTCGCTGGGTGCCGCCGAGGGCCTCGGGGCGCTCGCCGACCAGCCCGTCGCCACCGCCGGCGACTGGGGCCGGCTGCCCGCCGGTGCCACCGTCACCAAGGGCGAGATCCTGTTCCCGCGCCTCGAAGAGAAGCCGGCCTCCTGATGCCCGCCAAGGACGACGACCGGTCGACCCCGCCGCCGCTGCCGGAACCCCTGGCCGTGGCGGTGGCCGACTCGCACACCCACCTCGACATGCAGGCCGGCACCCCGGCCGAGGGGCTCGCCCGGGCCGCCTCGGTCGGGGTCACCACGGTGGTCCAGGTGGGCTGCGACGTGCCCGGCTCGCGCTGGGCCGCCGAACTGGCGGCCTCGTACGAGCAGGTGCACGCGGCCGTCGCCCTGCACCCCAACGAGGCGCCGCGGATCTTCCTCGGCGACCCGGACGGCTGGTCCGGGCAGCGGCGGCCCGCCGGTGGCCGGGCGGCGCTGGACGAGGCGCTCGCCGAGATAGACGCGCTGGCCGCCCTGCCCCAGGTGCTCGCCGTCGGCGAGACCGGCCTGGACTACTTCCGCACCGGGCCGGAGGGCGTGGAGATCCAGAAGGAGTCGTTCCGCCGCCACATCGAGATGGCCAAGCGGCACGGCAAGGCCCTGGTCATCCACGACCGCGACGCCCACGAGGACGTCATCGCCGTCCTGCTGGCGGAGGGCGCCCCGGAGCGGACGGTCTTCCACTGCTACTCGGGCGACGCCGGGATGGCCGAGGTCTGCGCCGAGCACGGCTGGTACCTCTCCTTCGCCGGTCCGGTCACCTTCAAGGCCAACCAGCCGCTGCGCGACGCCCTGCTGGCCACCCCGCTCGACCGGATCCTGGTCGAGACCGACGCCCCCTTCCTCACCCCGCACCCCTACCGGGGACGGCCGAACGCGCCGTACCTGATCCCGGTCACGGTCCGCTCGATGGCCGCCACCCTGGGCCTGCACGAGGACGAGCTGTCGGCGGCCATCGCGGAGAACACCGCCCGGGCCTTCGGGTACTGAAGCGCGCCCCGGATCGGTGCGTCCGGGCGCCGGCCCGTACGCCCGTATCCTTGGCGCGTGAGCACCACCGACCCCACCCCTGACAGCCGTCCCCAGTCTCCGGCCGGGGGGACCCCCTTGCTGGGCAGCGCCGACATCCGGGAACTGGCGGCCGCGTTCGGCGTGAAGCCGACCAAGCAGCGCGGGCAGAACTTCGTCATCGACGGCAACACCGTGCGGCGGATCGTCCGGGCCGCCGAGGTGACGGAGCAGGACGCGGTGGTGGAGGTCGGCCCCGGGCTCGGCTCGCTGACGCTGGCGCTGCTGGAGGTGGCGCGGCACGTCACGGCGGTCGAGATCGACCCGGTGCTCGCCCAGCACCTGCCGGACACCGTCGCGGCCCGGATGCCCGGCAGGGCGGACGCCTTCGACCTGGTGTTCAGCGACGCCATGGAGGTCACCGAGCTGCCCGGCCCGGCGCCCACCGCGCTGGTCGCCAACCTGCCGTACAACGTGGCCGTGCCCGTCCTGCTGCACATGCTGGCGACCTTCCCCAGCATCGAGCGGACCCTGGTGATGGTGCAGAGCGAGGTCGCCGACCGGCTCGCCGCCAAGCCCGGCAACAAGGTGTACGGCGTCCCGTCGGTCAAGGCCAACTGGTACGCCGAGGTGAAGCGGGCCGGCGCGATCGGGCGCAACGTGTTCTGGCCCGCCCCCAACGTGGACTCCGGGCTGGTCTCGCTGATCCGCCGCGAGCCGCCGAAGACCACGGCCAGCCGCGAAGAGGTGTTCGCGGTGGTCGACGCCGCGTTCGCCCAGCGCCGCAAGACCCTGCGCGCCGCGCTGGCCGGCTGGGCCGGCTCCGCGGCCGCGGCCGAGCAGGCCCTCGCGGCCGCCGGCATTGACCACAAGCTGCGCGGCGAGATGCTGACGGTGGAACAGTTCGCCGCGATCGCCGAGCACAAGCCCGCCAGGCCTGCCGAGGACAGCGAGTGATCACCGTACGGGTACCGGCCAAGGTCAACGTCCAGCTCGGGGTCGGCGGACTGCGCGCCGACGGGTTCCACGACCTGGCCAACGTCTTCTTCGCCGTCGCGCTGGGTGACGAGGTCACGGCGACCCCGGGCGAGGGCGTCACGCTGACCTGCTCCGGGCCCGACGCCGACGCCGTCCCGCTCGACGACAGCAACCTCGCCGCCCGCGCCGCCCGGCTGCTCGCCGCCCACCACGGGATCGCCGACCCGGGCGTGCGCCTGCACATCGCCAAGGCCATCCCGGTGGCCGGCGGCATGGCCGGCGGCAGCGCCGACTGCGCCGCCGCGCTGGTCGCCTGCGACGCGCTGTGGAAGCTCGACACGCCCTTCGAGACGCTGCTGGAACTCGCCGCCGAACTGGGCTCCGACGTGCCGTTCGCCCTGCTCGGCGGCGTCGCGCTGGGCCGCGGCCGGGGCGAGATCCTGGAGCCGCTCGCCGTCTCCGGCACCTTCCACTGGGTCTTCGCGGTCGCCGACGGCGGCCTGTCCACCCCTGCCGTCTTCCGCGAGTGCGACCGGCTGCGCGAGGAGGCCGGCACCGGCTCCAGCGACACCGACGTCCGCACCCCCGACGCCGACCCGGCGCTGCTCGCCGCCCTCGCCGAGGGCGACGCCGTCGCCCTGGCCGCCGCGCTCGCCAACGACCTCCAGCCCGCGGCGCTCTCGCTGCGCCCCTCGCTGGCCGACACCCTGCGGGCCGGCACCGAGGCCGGCGCGCTCGGCGCCCTGGTCTCCGGCTCCGGGCCGACCTGCGCCTTCCTGGCCAAGGACGCCGAGGCGGCCACCGCCGTCGCTGCGGCCCTGCTGGCCTCCGGAACCTGCCGGGCCGCGCACGCCACGCACGGGCCGGTGCCGGGCGCTTCGGTGGTTTCCTGACGCGTCCGGGGCTCCCGGCCGGGCCCATTAGGCTGGAGTGATCGGGGAGCCCCCGAGAGGGGGCGTCCCACCGCTGAGGGCGGGCCGCCCCGCGACCGCCGAACCCAGGAGCGCAGCACACGTGGCCGTCAACCTCGCCACCATCGAGTCCGTCACGAAGGTCTACGGCACCCGCACCCTGCTGGACGCGGTGAGCCTGGGCGTGAGCGAGGGCGACCGGATCGGCGTCGTCGGCCGCAACGGCGACGGCAAGACCACCCTGATCCGGATGCTCGCCAAGCTGGAGGAGCCCGACGGCGGCCGGATCACCTGGAGCGGCGGCCTCGAACCGGCCGTCCTCACCCAGCACGACTCGCTCGACCCCACGGCCACCATCCGGCACGAGGTCATCGCCGACCGCGCCGACCACGAGTGGCTCGGCGACGCCCGGATCCGCGACATCATCGAAGGCCTCTTCGGCGGCCTCGACCTGCCCGGCTTCGCCGACGGCCTGGACACCGTCATCGGCCCGCTCTCCGGCGGCGAGCGCCGCCGCATCGCCCTCGCCAAGCTGCTGCTCGGCTCCCCGGAGCTGATCATCCTCGACGAGCCCACCAACCACCTCGACGTCGAGGGCATCAACTGGCTCGCCCAGCACCTGCAGAAGCGCCGCTCCGCGCTGGTCTGCGTCACCCACGACCGCTGGTTCCTCGACCAGGTCTGTACCCGGATGTGGGACGTCCAGCACGGCGAGGTGCACGAGTACGAGGGCGGCTACTCCGACTACGTCTTCGCCCGCGCCGAGCGCTCCAGGATCGAGGCCGTCGAGGAGCAGAAGCGCCAGAACCTGGCCCGCAAGGAGCTCGCCTGGCTGCGCCGCGGCGCCCCCGCCCGCACCTCCAAGCCGCGCTACCGGATCGAGGCGGCCAACGCCCTGATCGCGGACGTGCCGGAGCCCCGGGACAAGAGCGAGCTGATGAAGTTCGCCAACGCCCGGCTCGGGAAGACCGTCTTCGACCTGGAGAACGTCACCGTCAAGGCCGGCCCCAAGCTGCTGTTGGAGAACCTCACCTGGCAGCTCGGCCCCGGCGACCGGATCGGCCTGCTCGGCGTCAACGGCGCCGGCAAGACCTCGCTGCTGCGCGCCATGCGGGACGCGTACGCCTCCGAGGGCGACGTGCAGCCGGCCTCCGGCGTCGTCAAGGTCGGCAAGACCGTGCGGCTGGCCTACCTGTCGCAGGAGATCGCCGAACTGGACCCGGAGATCCGGGTGCTGCAGGCCGTCGAGCAGGTGCGCTCGCGGGTCGACCTCGGCAAGGGCCGGGAGATGAGCGCCGGGCAGCTGTGCGAGCAGTTCGGCTTCGGCAAGGACAAGCAGTGGACCCCGGTCGGCGACCTGTCCGGCGGCGAGCGGCGGCGGCTCCAGTTGCTGCGGCTGCTGATGGACGAGCCCAACGTGCTCTTCCTCGACGAGCCGACCAACGACCTGGACATCGAGACCCTCAACCAGCTGGAGGACCTCCTCGACGGCTGGCCCGGCTCGATGGTCGTCATCAGCCACGACCGGTTCTTCATCGAGCGGACCACGGACGTCGTCCACGCGCTGCTCGGCGACAGGAAGATGCGGATGCTGCCGGGCGGCGTGGACGAGTACCTGGAGCGGCGGGCGCGGATGGCCGCCGCGGCGGCTGCCGCCTCCGCCTCCGCTTCCGGTGGGTCCGCCCCGGCTGCTGCCGAGGCCGCGGCCGCCTCCGGGCTGTCCGGCGGGGACCTGCGCGCCGCGAAGAAGGAGATGCAGAAGCTGGAGCGGCAGATCGCCAAGCTGGACGAGAAGGAGTCCAAGCTGCACGCCCAACTCGCGGAGCACGCCGCCGACTTCTCCAAGGTCGCCGAGCTGGACGGGCAGCTGCGTGCGGTCCGCGAGGAGAAGGAGGAGCTGGAGATGAGCTGGCTGGAGCTCGCCGAGCAGGTCTGAGGCACGTCCTTCCGGGCCTGGACTACCGCCTTCTGAGCAGTACTTCGAGTTCGTCCGCCGCACGGCCCAGCGCACTGAGCGCCGGGTCGTGCGGCGCACTCGGCCGGGCCGCGGGCCTGGTCGGCGGCCGGTGCTCCCGGGCCGCCGCGGTCAGTTCGTCCAGCGCCCGGCGGACCCGCTCCGTCTCGGCCGGGTCCGGCACCCGGCCGCCGTACCGGGTCTGCGCGGCGAACGCCGCCACCGCGCCGCCGAGCCGCTCCAGCGCGGCCGTGGCCGGCAGCCACTGCTCGGCCAGCCGGCCGGTCGGCGGCGGCTCGGCCAAGCCCTGCCGCACCTCCTGCCGGGCGTCCGCCAACGCCCGGTAGGCCGTACGGCGCAGCCACACCTCGCCCGTCCTCCGGTGGTCGGTCACCGCGTCCAGGTAGGCGCGCAGCGCGGTCGTCGCGGTGACCAGCCGCGGCTCGATCCGGTGGCGCGGGCGCTCCGGCCACAGCAGGTAGCCGAAGAGCAGCACCACCGCGCTCGCCAGCACGCTGTCCAGCACCCGGGGCCAGAACTCGGCCGCGCCGCTCTGCCCGCCGAGTTGGAGCAGCACCAGTGCCATCGGCGTCATCACCACGGTGTTCAGCCCGTAGTGCGCCGCCGTGGCGTACGGCAGCAGGGCGACGCAGAGCGCCGCCACCGCGGTCAGTGCCCACTTCTCGGTGGTCAGCGACAGCAGCGCCGCCGTCACCACCACGCCGAGCACCGTGCCGACAGCACGGCTCACCGCGCGCAGGAACACCGAACCGAGGTCCGGCTTCAACACGAAGGCGATCGTCATCGGCACCCAGTAGCTCTTGCTCAGCGGGAAGCCGGCCGTCACCACCGAACCCACGGCGATGCACAGCGCGACCCGCAGGCCGTACCGGACCGACGGCCCGGACAGCAGTCCGGCCCGCAGCCACCACGGGTCCGGCGGAGGCGCCGGAGCGGTGCCGATCCGCGCCGGACGGCCCGCCACGGCCTCGGCGGCGGCCCGCAGCGCCTCGTCCAGCGCCTGCCGGGCCGGGGTGTCAGGCCGCCAGTCCGGCACCACCACCTCGCCACCGCCCCGCCGGACCGCCTCCGCCAGCAGCCCCGGCACTGCGGCCACCTCCGGGGGGACGGGCCGCCAGGCCCACAGCAGGCCGGTCGCCGCCTCCGTCGCGGCCAGGGCCGCCTCGTACACCGGGCGCAGGCCGGTGCGTTCCGCCCGGCCGTGGTCCGGCAGCAGGTCCTGCAACTGGTTCAGCCGGGCCGTCAGCACCCGGCGGGAGTCCGCACCCCGTGCGGTACCCAGATCGGCGAGGGTACGGCCGAGCGCCTCGTACACGGCGGCCAACGCCCGGTTGCGCGGATCGGCGGCGGGCCGGCGGTGCGCGGTGGCCGGCAGGCCCAACAGCACGACGAGGGCGGCACCCACCAGCATCATCGGCGCCGCCGCCCACCACGGCCCGGGCAACGGCATCCCACTGCCCAACGCGGCCGACACCAGCAGCAGCATCCCCGCCGCCGACCCGCGCGGGCCGGTCGCACTCGACGCACCCGACACGAACGCCGTCAGCGTCAGCCCCGCACCGAGCCCGGCCGCACCCACGTGCGCGTGCTGCAACGCCGTACCGACCAGCATCCCCAGCGCCGAAGCCGCCACCGCGGACCCGATCCGGGCCACCCGCAGCAGCGCCGGCTCGATCCGGTCGTTCATCGTCGCGTGCATCGCCCCCAGCCCGGCGAACACCCCCAGGCCCAGCCGGTGCGACAGCAGCCCGACGCTCAGCGGCACCGCCAACCCGACCGCCGCCCGCACCATCAACACCACCGGCACCGGCGGCCGCGCGGGCCGCACGGCACGGGCCCACCAGGGGGTCGGGAGCTGCTCGTGCACAGGCATGCCGTCACGTCCGTTCTGCGGCCTCGGGTCGCTGCTGTGCGACGTTGCGCGGCAGATGGGGCGTACCGGGACAGTCTATCCAGCGGCCGGGAGCGGGTTGTACGTGTCAAGTTCGTACCGATCGAGCCCGGGCAGGGCAAGGTCCCTGCCGGTCCGACAGGGGTGGTGGCTACCATGACGGAGGCGGCAGACCGCCCTCAGGGCGGTGTGGTCGAGCCGACCAGGACGGTACGAACAAGAAGTTGACGGTGTGTTGCGGCAGGGAGGGCCCGGGAGTCGCCCGGGTGCCCGGCCGTACGGGGGAGAGGTGGACTGCTGTGTCAGACGGTGCGCAGAGCTCGGGGGCTCCGGCGAACCCTGCGGGGGCGAACCCCGGGGGCTCGGCTGATTCGACGCCGTTCATGCTGGACGGGCCGAAGATTCCCTTGCCCTGGGGTGGAATCAATCTTGCTCCCGTCGTCAGCACGGCGCAGACGGACGTCAGCGCCGGCGACCTGGTGGCGGCTTTCGGCAAGCACGACGTCAATGTCGAGATCGACACCCTTACCGTGTTCGCGAAGAAGATCGAGGCTCTGCTCGCAGCGATGGAGGGCTCAGAGGCAGCGCCATACAACCTCGAAGCGCAGACCTTGACTCAGCAGAGCTTCGTCAGTGGCCATACCCCTGAAAGCTTCCCGGAAGCGGTCGCCCTGTCCAGCACCTACGGCAAGGTTCACTCCCAGCTCGTCAAGCTGCACAAGGACTTCGTGTCGCAGATTAGCGCCATGCAGAAGGCGGTCACGACCACGGAAGCCAATTACCGGACCAACGAGAACAATGCGACTGCCGCCCAGAACGCGGTCGCGAGCAGCGCTGGTAACGCGGGGACGAACGGACCCGCCGGTAAGTACGACTTCTGATGGCGAGCGGAGACGGTTAACGGGGAACGGGGAGCAAGTAGTGGCAGGCGAAACGAACTTTGAAGGTCTGGACCATTCCGTCCTTCACGACATGGTCAACGGCACCAGTCCCCAGACGGTGCTTAGCCGCGGTACCCAGCTGCAGGCGGCTGGACGTGTTCTGACAGAACTCAGCGCTGCGCTCAAGTCGCATCTCGGTAACGTCAACTGGGAAGGTCAGGCTGCCGAGAACTTCAAGACGTGGGCCGGCAATCTGCAGCAGTCCGCGGAGAAGTTGGGCGCCTACTCCACGGGTGCGGGCAATGCCATGCACCAAGCGGGCGAAGCACTCAGTACTGCAAAGGTCGCCATGCCAAAGGTGCCGACGACTGACGTAGACACGGTGAGCAGGCATGCAGGTCAGACGGTTGACCCAGCGGCCTACACGACGGCCAGCTTCATGCCCGAGGGGGCGACCCCCGCGAACATCGATTCGATCATGCAGAAGCGTAAGGAAGGCTGGGTTACCCAAGCCGACTTCGAGGCCGCGTCGAAGCGGGTCTACCAGGCGCACCAGGATGCCGTCCATCAGATGGAGAATCTGGCGCAGGCGTATGCGGCGGCTACGACGACGCTGAACGGGCTCGGCGACAACGTGGTACTTCCGGGGACGCCTGACTCGAGTAGTAACAAGGACGAATCCACCACTGCCTCGGGTGGCAGCGGCGGATATGTCGGTTCCGGAGGCGCCCTTCGCAGCCCACGAACAAGTGGGAGCAGCGGAGGTGGGAGCGTTCCCCCGTCTGGCGGTGACTACGGTGGTGGTTCCGTGACCTACCGCGAGGCCGGGACGAGTGCATCGAACGCCGGTACGTCACACCACCCCGGATCGAATGCCCCGTACGACCGCGGCCAGCTGCCTCCGCCGCCGCACGACCCGGGCACGCCCACTCCGTCTTCCCATCCGTCGGACCCGGTCATCCGCCCGGGTACCGGCCTGGACAGTCTCCCGACCCTCCCGGACCAGACCGCCCCGGTCGGCCCCGGTAGCGGCCCCGTGCTGCCGAACGGCCCGAGCGGAACTCCGGCCTACCCCGGTGGGCCCAGTGGCCCTGGCAGTCTGCCCGGCCTGCCGGGCGGCGGGCCCATCGGCGGCTTCCCGAGCGGGACCAGCGGCGGCTCCGTCCCGGCCAAGGGCATCGGCAGCATCCCCGGTAAGAGCGGCGGCTCGGTGCCCCTCCGCACCGGCCCCTTCGCCGGCGGCTCGGTACCGGGCAAGGCCGGTACCCCGGGTCTGCCCAGCGGAACGGTCTTCGGCCGAGAGGGCGCGGTGAACGGCGGCCGGGTCGGTGGGTCGTCCATGGGCAGTGGGATGGGCATGCACCCTGGCATGGGCGGCGGCCACGGTGTGGGTGGCGGCGGTGTCGGTAGCTCGCGTGGGCGGGGTCTGACCTCGACCGCCGGTGGAACGGTCGGGGGCCGCAAGGGCCCCGCCGCCGGCGGGGAGTTCACCCCGGGCGGTACGGGTCTTCGCAACCGGGCGGCTGCAGCAGGCGCCGCCGAGGGCGGCTCCCGGTCCGGGCAGAACGGCATGATGGCCCCGGGCGCGAGCGGCCACGGCGGCAAGAAGGACCGAGACCGCCGCAACCGCGCGGACTACCTCCACGAGGACGAGGAGACCTGGACCAGCGGTACGCCGCACAGCAACCCGGACGTGATTGAGTAGGACGACAACGACTGCCCGGCCACTGGGCTCACCCAGTGGCCGGGCAGATCTGTTCAGAGCTGTGGTTCTCTGGTTGCTGAGGAACGATGAGGAGTTGTGATGGGGTGGACGGACGCACGAGTGCGCTGGCGGGCTGCTGGTGCGGCCCTCCTGGCTGCGGGAGTCGTGGCAGGCCCGGTCGCAGCACCAGCGGTTGCTGAGGACACAATTCGGCAGCAGCAGTGGCACCTGGAAGCTATGCAAGCCCCCGAGATGTGGAAGACGTCCAAGGGGCAGGGGATCACTGTCGCGGTGATCGACGGCGGATTCAAGCTCGATCACCCGGACTTGGAGGGTCAGTTCCTTCCAGGTAAGGACTTCAGCGGTAGCTCCGGAGGCGTGGGGTCCTTCGGCGACGGACATGGCACAGGCATCGCCAGCCTCATCGCGGGAACTGGGAAAGGCATGGGAGGAACGGGTGCCCAAGGTCTGGCGCCCGGGGTAAAGATACTTCCGCTGAAGATCAACAACGGCTCTGTCGGCGCGCTGGTTGCCTCGGATTTCTTGGGGCAGATCGGACAGGCCATCAACTACGCAGTCGACCAGGGCGCGAAGGTCATCAATATCTCCCAGGGCATGGAAGCGGTAACCGCCTTTCCAGAGGATGTCGCCAAGCTGAACGGCATCATCGCTGCCGCCAGGGCGAAGGGTGTCCTGATCGTTTCAAGTGTGGGTAACGAAGCGCAGAAGGGGAATCCGGTTGAGTATCCGGGCGCCCTTCCCGGCGTCGTGGGCGTAGCGGCCCTCGATCACGACGCATCCGTTACACCTGAGTCTGAACATGGCCCGCAGGTCGTACTCGCCGCGCCCGGTATGGATATGATTGCCGGTTGCACCTCCCCCACGGGCTATTGCAAGAGTCATGGAACATCTGATGCTGCTGCATTGGTTTCAGCTTCGGCTGCGTTGGTCTGGTCGGTTCACAAGGAGTGGACTGCGAATCAGGTCTTGCGGGTTCTCATCAACACTGCGGGGAAGCCGCACGACGGGTCTGTTCGTAACGATCTCGGCGGCTACGGCTCCGTGCGCCCCCGGGTCGCGTTGACGGATCCGGGGGATCCTGGCCCGGCGGATGTGTCTCCGGTTCCGGCGGCAACTCCGGTGGCGACGGCGAGTCCGTCTGCGTCGGCGAGTACGTCAGCTCCCACTTCGTCGACACCGGGCTCTCTTGGAAGCCCAAGCGATGTGGCGGTAAGTGCGCCGACCGCACAGCCGAAGGCTGAGGCGTCGTCCGGGTCGAGCAGCGTGCTGCCGGTCGTGGGTGGCGTGGTGGCCGGGCTGTTGGTGGTGGCCGGGGTGGTGTTCGCCGTGGTGAGGAGGCGGAAGGCGGCTGTGCCGCTGGTGCCTCCGCAGCAGTCGGTGGGTTCGGTGACTCCGCCGCCTCCGCCGTCGCACCAGCCGTCGGTGCCGCCGGAGGACAACCCGTACGCGAGGTAGGCGGTCGGCCGCACGCAACAACTGCCCGGCCACTGGGCCAACCCAGTGGCCGGGCAGTCCTGTTCGGGCGCGCGACGCGCCAGGTGGGCGCGGCGGCCGGGGTGCGCGCTGGAGTCACCCGGGTGGGGGCTGGTGGGGGGCCCGGGTGGTGGTGAGGGTGGGTGGTATGGATGCGGAGGGTGCCCGGCGGGCCGGGCAGTTGCGGCGGGCTGCGGCTGCGGCGTTGATCGGGACGGCGATCGAGTTCTACGACTTCTTCCTGTACGGGACGGCGGCCGCGTTGGTGTTCGGCCCGGTGTTCTTTCCCGGACTGGGCACGGTGGGGGCGCTGTTGGCGGCGTTCTCGGTGTATGCGGTGGCGTTCCTGGCCCGGCCGTTGGGGGCGGTGGTGTTCGGGCACTTCGGGGACCGGGTGGGCCGGAAGGCGACGCTGGTGGTGTCGTTGCTGTTGATGGGGCTGGCGACGGCGGCGGTGGGGTTGTTGCCGGGCTTCGCGGCGTGGGGGTGGTGGTCGCCGGTGCTGCTGGTGGTGTTCCGGGTCTGCCAGGGCGTCGGGTTGGGCGGGGAGTGGGGTGGGGCGGCGCTGCTGATCGCGGAGAACGCGCCCTCCGGGCGGCGCGGGCGGTACGGGGGGTTCCTGCAGTTGGGGCCGTCGGCCGGGTTCGTGCTGGCGAACGGCGGGTTCCTGGCGCTCCAACTGGGGCTGGACGAGCGGTCGTTCCGGGAGTGGGGCTGGCGGGTGCCGTTCCTGGCCTCGCTGGCGCTGGTGGCGGTGGGGCTGTTCGTGCGGTTGCGGCTGGCGGAGTCGCCGCTGTTCCGGGCGGACGTGCCGCGGGACCGTGCGCCGGTGGTGGAGGTGCTCCGCGAGCACTGGCGGCCGGTGTTGGCGGGCGGCGGGGCGATCACGGTCGGGTACGCGCTGTTCTACCTGACCACCACCTACGCGCTGGCGTACGCGACGTCCGGCCTTGGGGTGGCGAGCACGGTGGTGCTGGCGATGCTGCTGGCCGGAGCGCTGGGCGGGGCGGTGACGGTGTGGCTGAGTGCCTCGCTCAGTGACCGCTGGGGCCGGCGGCGGACGTTGTGGTGGGCGACGGGCCTGGCGGCCGGGTGGTCGCTGGTGCTGTTCCCGCTGCTGGAGACGGTGCGCCGGCCGCTGATGTTCCTGGCGCTGGCCGGGGCGATGGTGGTGCTGGGCGGTCTGCTGGGCCCGTTGGCGGCGTTCCTGCCGGAGCTGTTCCCGACCCGGGTGCGCTACACGGGGGCCGCGTTGACGTACAACCTGGGCGGGGTGGTCGGCGGGGCGACGACGCCGCTGGTGGCGACCAGGCTGACGGCGGTGTACGGGACGGCGCAGCCGGCCGGCTGGTACCTGGCGGCCCTGGGCGTGGTGGCCCTGGGCTGCCTGTGGACGCTGCCGGACACCACCGGTGCGGAGTTGGCGGCGGTGGACGGCGGCCGCCGCCGGGCGCCCGTTCTGGGGGCGGACCCGGCGGCGTAGCCGTACAGGGGACGAGGGGCGGTGGCGGTCAGCCGGCCAGGGCGGCGCGGCCGGCCAGCACGATCGCGGTGTGCCGGGCGACGCGCTCGCCCAGGTGCTCGGCCGTGGCGATGTCGGCCTTGTGGACGGCCTCCGCGCCGGCGTCGGACGGCGAGGAGGCGGCGGCACCGCTGAAGAAGCCGAGACGGTTGAGGTCGTTCTCGCTGGCGGTGGTGGCGTTCCAGCCCGGCTTGAGGCCGAGGTTGACCCAGTTCATGCCGTGCTGGGCGGCGAGGGTCTGGAAGTAGCCGAGGGTGCTGGCCTTGTCGCCGCTCTTGGAGGCGGAGTTGGTGAAGCCGGCCGCGACCTTGTCCTTCCAGGCGTCGGTGAACCAGCGCTTGCTGGTGGCCTCGGCGAAGACGTGGAAGGCGCCGGAGGCGGTGCCCATGTAGGTGGGGGAGCCGAAGACGATCGCGTCGGCGGCGTCCAGCTGGGCCCACTGCTCCTCGGTGATGGTGTCGACGGCGATCGAGACGACCTCGGCCCCGGCGGCGGCGGCGCCGCGGGCGACGGCCTCGGCGATCACGGCGGTGTGGCCGTAGCCGGAGTGGTAGGCGAGGGCGACGGTCGGGCGGATGGCGGTCATGCGGGGCACTCCTGTGCGGCGGGGGAACGGATGCGGGTCCGGGCGGGCTACCGCCGGTCGAACAGTTTCCAATATAGACCAAGTCTCTATGGGAGACCAAGAGTGTTTCGGAGACCAGGGGCGGATGGGAGACCGCGGGGCTACGCTGGACGGCATGACGACGGAGGAAACCGCCCGCACCGGGACCGGATCGCAGGGGGAGCAGGAGCTCGACGTCTTCGCCCAGCTCTGCCCCAGCCGCGAGATGTTCGCCGAGCTCGCCGACAAGTGGTCGCTGCTGATCCTGATGAGCCTCTCCGCCTGCGGGCCCCAGCGCTTCTCCGAGCTGCAGCGCGGGGTCGGTGGGGTCAGCCGCAAGATGCTCACCCAGTCGCTGCGCAACCTTGAGCGCAGCGGCCTGGTGCTCCGCACGGTCTTCCCGGAGACGCCGCCGCGGGTGGTCTACGACCTGCGGCCGCTCGGTCGGGAGCTGGCCGAGCTGGTCGCCCCGCTCGGGCACTGGACGGAGCGGCGCGCCCTGCAGATGCTCGCGGCCCGCGACGAGTTCGACGCGGCGCACCCCGAAGGGTCCCGGTAGCGGGCCCGCCGGACGGCGGCCGAGGGCCGGACCGGGGCCGATTTCCCTTTCGGGTCGACGGCCGTGTAATGTCTTCCTTGTTCGACCGGCCCGGGAAAACAAACCCGGCAAGCCCCTATAGCTCAGTCGGTAGAGCGTCTCCATGGTAAGGAGAAGGTCTGCGGTTCGATTCCGCATGGGGGCTCCACTGAAAGACCCTCGCCTCACGGCGGGGGTCTTTCGCGTTCCCCGCCCCGGCCGCGTCCGGCCCCGGCGACACGCGGTGGCCTAGCGGGTCGGGTACGGAATGCGCTGTGATGGTGCGTCATCGGCCGCCCGCCCGAGGGGTGCGGGCGCGAGCCGGGCCCCGACCGGGAGGGCGTCATGGGTGTTCGACTCGTGGTGGTCGACGACCACCGGCTGCTGGCCGAGGCGCTGGCCACCGCGCTCCAACTGCGCGGCCACCGGGTGCTCGCGGTCGGCTCCCCGTCCGGCGTCGCCGCCGACCTGGTCGCCGGGCGGCGGCCCGAGGTGTGCCTGTTGGGGGTGTCCGCGCCGGGGGAGCCGGGTGCCTTCGACGGGTTGCGCCGGATCCGCCGGGAGCGCCCGGAGGTGGCCGCGATCGTGCTCGGGCCGGTCGGCGAACTCCGTGGCGCGGCCTGCGCGTTCGCGGCCGGAGCGGCGGGGTACGTGCCGAGCGACGAGCGGATCGAGGTGGTCGAGCGGGCGATCGGGCGGGCCCGGGCGGGCGAGGCCGCGGTGGCGGTGGACGTCCTGCGCGGGGCCTTCGAGCAGTTGCTGCGCCCGGTGGCCGAACCGGACGACGAGGCGGTCCGGCTGCTGCGGCTGCTGACCCGCCGTGAGGTGCAGGTGCTGGCCCGGATCGCGGACGGTGAGGACACCGCGGCGATCGCCGCCGGGATGCGGATCGCCGCGAGCACCGCCCGTACCCACGTCCAGCGCGTGCTGATGAAGCTGGGGGCGCGTACCCGGCTGGAGGCGGCCGCGGTGGCCGCGCGGACCGGTCTGCTGGAGCGGATGGCCGAGGGCTGAGCCGAGGGGGCCGTCGGGGGCGGCCGCGGGGGCTCGTGGAGGTCGGCTGAGGACTGGGTGAGAATGCGCGGGAGTGGATGCCCCGGTGGTCGGGAGCACCCCGCCGGGCAGGGACAATTGACCTCAGTCGTTCGCATTCCGTCGATGGCGCCGCCGACCGGGCGGACCATCGCCCGCTGGAGGTCTCATCATGAGTAAGTACCTGGTCACGGGTGGCGCCGGCTACGTCGGCAGCGTGGTGGCCGCCCACCTGCTGGAGGCGGGGCACCAGGTGACCGTCCTGGACGACCTCTCGACCGGCTTCCGCGAGGGCGTCCCGACGGGTGCCGAGTTCGTCGAGGGCCGGATCCAGGAGGCCGGCGAGGTGCTGGACGGCTCCTTCGACGGCGTGCTGCACTTCGCCGCGTCCTCGCAGGTCGGCGAGTCGGTCGTGGACCCGGAGAAGTACTGGCGCAACAACGTGGCCGGTTCGCTGGAGCTGATCACCGCGATGCGCGCGGCGGGCGTGCGCAAGCTGGTGTTCTCCTCCACCGCCGCCGTGTACGGCGAGCCGGAGGTCGTGCCGATCGCCGAGACCGCCCGGACCTCGCCGACCAACACCTACGGCGCCAGCAAGCTCGCCATGGACCACATGATCACCAGCGAGGCCGTCGCCCACGGCCTGGCCGCAGTCTCGCTGCGCTACTTCAACGTGGCCGGTGCGTACGGCGCCTACGGCGAGCGCCACGACCCCGAGTCGCACCTGATCCCGCTGGTCTTCCAGGCCGCGCTCGGTCAGCGCCCGCACATCGCGGTGTACGGCGACGACTACCCGACCCCGGACGGCACCTGCATCCGCGACTACATCCACGTCGCCGACCTGGCCGACGCCCACCTGCTGGCGCTGGACGCCGCCAAGCCGGGCGAGCACCTGATCTGCAACCTGGGCAACGGCAGCGGCTTCTCGGTGCGCGAGGTGATCGAGTCGGTCAAGCGCGTCACCGGCCGGGAGATCCCGGTGCAGGTCGCCGGTCGCCGGGCCGGTGACCCGGCCGTGCTGGTGGCCTCCGCCGAGCGCGCCCACGAGGCGCTGGGCTGGACGCCGCGCCGCCCGAACCTGGACGACATCGTCGCCGACGCCTGGAAGTTCACCCTGGAGAAGAACGGCGGCTGACGGCGCTCAGGCCGCAACGGCCGAAGGCCCCCTGACCGAAGGCCTCCGGTCGAAGGCCGACGGGCAACCGACCGTTCCGGCAGGTCAGTTGGACGGCTCGCGAGAGTCGCCCGACTGACCGGCCGCGCCACTCACGCCACTGCTGACGGAACTTCACCGAATCGCCACGGGGGCGTTTCCCGGCCCGTACGCTGAGTGCGGTACCGGTGGGGGCCGGCGCCCTTTCGGCCGCACCGGCCACCGGTGGGCGGGCGGATCGGAGGGTCCGGAACGCGGACGCCGGACCGGTCCCCGCTCCCGGGCTCGGGCGCTCTGAGCAGGGGGTAGTGACGATGGGGCGGATCCGGGTCCTGGTGGTCGACGACCACCGGATCTTCGCCGAAGCGCTGGCCGCGGCCCTGGCCGCCGAGCCCGACGTGGAGGTGGGCGCGGCCGGCAGCGCGGCCGCCGCCGAGCGGGCGCTGGAGCGGGCCGCCGCCGAGGGGCGGGCCTACGACGTGGCGCTGGTCGACGCCGACCTGGGGGCCGAGACCGCCGGGCCGCCCGCCCGGCCCGGCGGTGAACCGGCCGAGGAGGCCCGGCGCCGCCCACCCCCGGCCGTACCGCCTCCGCGCTGCCCGGGCGCCGCGCCCGCGGTCCCGGCTTCCCCCACCCGCCCGGCGGAGCAGCCGCGCACGGAACAACCGCGCACGGAGCAGCCGCGCACGGAACAACCGCGCACGGAACAACCGCGCACCGAGCAGGTGCGCATCGAGCGACTCCGCGCCGACCAGGCCCGCGCCGACCAGCTCAGGCCCGCCGCCCCGCCGCCGGACGGCATCACCCTGCTCGGCCGGCTCCGCCGGGCCCACCCGGGGCTGCGCGCCGTGGTGCTGGCCACCGCCGACGACCCGCACCGCGCCGCCCGGGCGCTGCACGCGGGTGCCACCGGCTGGGTGGCGAAGGAGAGTTCGCTGGCCCGGCTGCTCGCGGTGGTCCGGGGGGTGCTGCGGGACGAGACGCACCTGCCGCCCGCGCTGCTCACCGGGGTGATCCGCGAGCTCACCACCGCCCGGCGGGACCGCACCGAGAGCGAGCGGCTGGTCGACACCCTGACGCCCAGGGAGAAGCAGATCCTGCGCTGCATGGTGGCGGGCCTGGGTCGGCAGGCGGTCGCGGAGCGGCTGTACCTGTCGCCGCACACCGTCCGCACCCACATGCAGAACGTGCTGGGGAAGCTGGGGGTGCACTCCACGCTGGCCGCCGTCGCGGTGGCCCGCCGGGCCGGGGTCGGTCCCGCCGAGTCCGCGGTGCCGCCGTCCATCGCCTCCGCCCCGTAGCGGGGCCGGCGGGTCTCAGCCCGGGATGTTGTCGAACGGTGCGACCAGCAGCCGCAGCAGGGCGGCGAGTTCGCCCTGCTGGCCGGAGCTGAGCTGGGCCAGCAGTTCGCGCTCGTGCGCCAGCAGGCCGGCCAGCGCCTGGTCGGCGCGGTCGCGGCCGTCGTCGGTGAGCCGGACGAGCACGCCGCGGCGGTCGTCCGGGTCGGGCAGGCGCTTGACCAGGCCCTTGCCGGTGAGGCGGTCGATCCGGTTGGTCATGGTGCCGGAGGTGACCAGGGTCTGGGTGAGCAGCTGGCCGGGGGAGAGCTGGTACGGGGAGCCGGCCCGCCGCAGCGCGGTCAGGACGTCGAACTCCCAGGGCTCCAGGCCGTGCTCCGCGAAGGCGGTACGGCGGGCGCGGTCGAGGTGGCGGGCGAGCCGGCTGACCCGGCTGAGCACCTCCAGCGGCTCCACGTCGAGGTCGGGGCGCTCCCGGCGCCACGCTGCGACCAGCCTGTCGACCTCGTCCTCCATGACGATCAGTGTATCGGTGGATGTGTCGATGTGAAGTCTCTTGACATCGAGAAATGTGCCAGCGAGGCTACGAGAGATATCTTGATGTCGAGATACCTGCGAGGTGAACCATGACCGGCCCCGTCTGGGACCCGGCGCAGTACCTGCGCTTCGCCGACGAACGCACCCGCCCGCTGCGCGACCTGCTCGCCCGCGTCCCCGCCCTGCCGAACGAGCCCGCCGCGACGGTCCTCGACATCGGCTGCGGCCCCGGCAACTCCACCGCCGTCCTGCGCGAACGCTGGCCGCAGGCCCGGATCACCGGAGTCGACAACTCCGCCCCGATGCTGGAGACCGCCCGCACCGAGGGCGAGCCCACCGCCGACTACCTGCTCGCCGACGCCCGCGACTACGACCCGGCCCCGGCCGGACCCGACCTGATCGCCTCCAACGCGGCCCTCCAGTGGGTGGACGGACACCTGGCGGTGCTGGCCCGCTGGGCGGACGCCCTCATGCCCGGCGGGGTCGTCGCCTTCCAGGTGCCCGGCAACTTCGACGCCCCCAGCCACACCCTGCTCGCCGAACTGCGCCGCAGCGCCCGTTGGCGCGACGCCCTGGGCTCCGACGCCGTCCGCAACGGCGTCCACCGGCCGGAGCAGTACCTCGACGCCCTCGCCGGGGCCGGCTGCGCCGTCGACGTCTGGGAGACCACCTACAGCACCCTGCTGCCGGGGCCGGACCCGGTGCTGGAGTGGGTCAAGGGGACCGCGCTGCGTCCGGTGCTCGGCAGGCTCGCCGACCCGGCGGACCGGGCTGCCTTCCTCGCCGAGTACGGGCGGCTGCTGCGCGAGGCCTACCCGGCCGGGCCGCACGGGACGGTCTTCCCGTTCCGGCGGATCTTCGCGGTCGGGGTGAAGCGCTGAGGGCGGAGCCGTGAGGGCGGAGCGGCGGAGCAGCAGGGGTGGAGCGGCCGAGCGGTAAGAGCGGAGCGGCGGAGCAGGAGCGGCGGAGCAGCCGGGTCTCAGGCCTTGCGGTCGCCGACCAGCTTCGGGTGCCGCTCCAGGCCCTCCAGCCCGTGCCAGGCCAGGTTCACCAGGTGCGCCGCCACCGTCGCCTTGTCCGGCTTGCGGACCTCCAGCCACCACTGGCCGGTCAGCGCGACCATCCCGACGAGCATCTGCGAGTACATCGGGGCCAGCCGGGCGTCGAAGCCCCGGGACTTGAACTCCAGGCCGAGGATGTCCTCCACCTGGGTCGCGATGTCGCTGATCAGCGAGGCGAAGGTGCCGGTCGACTGGGCCACCGGCGAGTCCCGGACCAGGATCCGGAAGCCGTCCGTCGAGGTGTCGATGTAGTCCATCAGCGCGAACGCCGCCTGCTCCAGCAGCTCGCGCGAGTGCCCGCCGGTGAGCGCCCCCGTCACCATGTCCAGCAGCAGTTGCATCTCGCGGTCCACCACCACGGCGTAGAGCCCCTCCTTGCCCCCGAAGTGCTCGTACACCACGGGCTTGGAGACGCCCGCGCGCTCGGCGATCTCCTCCACCGAGGTGCCGTCGTAACCGCGCTCGGCGAAGACCGTACGGCCGATCTCCAGCAGCTGCTCGCGGCGCTGCTTGCCGGTCATCCGGACCCGGCCGCCCCGCCGGCGCGGGGCCGGCGCCGTACCGGACCCGGGGTCCGCGGCGCTCTCGTTGCCGCCGTCGGGGGCCGCGCCCGCCGCTGCGGCGGCCCGCGGACGGGCCGGCGCCGTTCCGGGCGCCGCGTCCGTCCGCGTGCTGTGGTGACCGCCTGTGCTGTCTGCGCTGCTCCCGTTCACCCCTACATCATGCTGGAAGCGCCGCCTCATGCTGCGCGGCGGGCGGCGATCCGCTGCGCGTCCGGCCAGCGGACGTCCCGCACCCAGCCGGCCAGCTCGAACCAGCGGATCAGCCGGGCCGAGGAGTCGATCTGCCCGCGCAGCACCCCGTGCCGGGCCGAGGTCGGGTCGGCGTGGTGCAGGTTGTGCCAGGACTCGCCGCAGGAGAGCACCGCGAGCCACCAGACGTTGCCGGAGCGGTCCCGGGAGCGGAACGGGCGCCGTCCGATCGCGTGGCAGATCGAGTTGATCGACCAGGTGACGTGGTGCAGCAGCGCGACCCGGACCAGCGAACCCCAGAAGAAGGCGGACAGCGCGGCCTGCCAGGACAGGCCCAGCAGGCCGCCGACCAGGGCGGGCAGCAGCAGCGAGATGGTGGTCCAGAGCCAGAACAGCCGGGAGATCCGCCGCATCGCCGGGTCGCCGACCAGGTCGGGCGCGTACTTGGCCTGCGGGGTCTGCTCCTCGTCGAACATCCAGCCCATGTGCGCCCACCACAGGCCCTTGATCAGCGCCGGGACGCTCTCGCCGTAGCGCCACGGCGAGTGCGGGTCACCCTCCTTGTCGCTGAACCGGTGGTGCTTGCGGTGGTCGGCCACCCAGCGCACCAGCGGGCCCTCGACCGCCAGGCTGCCGACGACCGCCAGGGCCAGCCGCATCGGGCGGGAGGCCTTGAAGGCGCCGTGGGTGAAGTAGCGGTGGTAGCCGATGGTGATTCCGTGACAGGTGAGGAAGTACATGGCGACGGTGATCGCCGCGTCCGTCCAGCCGAGTCCCCACCCCCAGGCCACCGGTACGGCGGCGACCAGGGCGGCGAACGGCACGAGGATGAACAGGCCGAGCGCGATCCGCTCGGCGAGACCCTGCTTCTCCCCGCCGCGGGTGGCGGACAACCGGGTGGCGGCGTCGGCGGAGGGATCGGAGGGGGTGTCGGGAGGCGCGGCGGCCCCCGCGCGCTCCCCGCCGGCCTGGATGGTCATGGGCGTCCCTTCGCGGCGTCCCGGGAACGGGAACAACGGAACCTACGTTGGCGTAACTTACGGCATCGTAGGTTGCGCTCCGTGGTCGGGGGAACGCACCGCCGCGCGGCGCTCGGGTGAATTCACCCGACTGGATGGATGAACCCCGGGCCGCCGCCGTGCCTGGTTCGGACGGGCCAGGACGGTCGACACAGGTGGTAGATGTGGAGCGCGCTACCCCGTAGTCTTGCCCCAGCGCGCCGTCGGGGCTCCGGCGGCGGGAGCTCCGGTCCCGGATCGTCTAAGGGCAGGACAGCTGGTTTTGGTCCAGCTTATGGGGGTTCGAATCCTCCTCCGGGAGCACTGAGTACGGCCGCGGGCGGGCATGCGCGGGCCGGGCCGCTGGCATTCCGCTCGGCTGCCCCGCACTATCCTCGAACTGCCAGAGCACATGTGCGGACCCGCGTTCTGGCCTGCTCTGTCCTCTCTGTGAACCTAATGAGGAGCCTCCCCGCATGGGTGCCAATTCGCTTGCCGCCGTTGTCGTGCTCGCCGCCGGTGGCGGGACCCGGATGAAGTCGAACAAGCTGCCCAAGGTGCTGCACGAGGTGTGCGGGCGCTCGCTGGTGGGTCACGCGGTGTCGGCGGCCGGGGAACTGACGCCGGGGCAGCTCGTCGTGGTCGTCGGGCACCAGCGCGAGCAGGTCGAGGAGCACCTGGCGGCGCACTACCCGGGCGCGCGCCCCGTGGTGCAGGAGGAGCAGAACGGCACCGGCCACGCGGTCCGCACCGCGCTGGAGGCGCTGGCCGCCGACGGCGTCACGCTGGACGGCACGGTGATCGTCACCGCCGGGGACTCCCCGCTGCTGACCGGGGACACCCTGCGCCGGCTGGCGAAGTCGCACGAGGCGCAGCAGAACGGCGTCACCGTGCTGACCGCCGTCGTCCCGGAGCCCTTCGGCTACGGCCGGATCCTGCGCGACGAGGACGGTACGGTCGCCGCGATCGTCGAGGAGCGGGACGCCACCGACACCCAGCGCGCGATCGCCGAGATCAACTCGGGCGTCTTCGCCTTCGACGCCAAGCTGCTCACCGAGGCGCTGGCCGAGCTCACCACGGACAACTCGCAGGGTGAGGAGTACCTGACCGACACCCTGGAGATCCTGCGCAGGGCCGGTCACCGGGTCGGCGCCGTGGTCGCCGAGGACCACCGCGACATCCTGGGCATCAACGACCGGGTCCAGCTGGCGCAGGCCCGTCGGCTGCTGAACGACCGCCTGCTGGAGCGGGCGATGCGGGCCGGCGTCACCGTGGTGGACCCGGCCACCACCTGGGTCGACGTCCAGGTGACGTACGAGCCGGACGCCGTCGTGCTGCCGAACACCCAGCTGCAGGGCGCCACCCACCTGGGCGAGGGCTGCGAGGTGGGCCCGAACTCCACCCTGAAGGACACCCTGGTCGGCGCCGGCGCCCGTGTGAGCAACACCACGGCCGACCGCGCGGAGATCGGCGAGCTGGCCGCCGCCGGCCCGTACGCCTACCTGCGGCCGGGGGCCAAGCTGGCCCGCAAGGCGAAGGTCGGCACCTACGTCGAGATCAAGAACTCCGAGCTGGGCGAAGGAGCCAAGGTGCCGCACCTCTCCTACATCGGCGACGCCACGATCGGCGAGGGCACCAACGTCGGTGCGGCCTCGGTCACCGTGAACTACGACGGGGTCAACAAACACCGCACGGTCATCGGCGCACACTGCCGCACCGGCTCGGACAACATGTTCATCGCGCCGGTCACCGTCGGTGACGGCGCCTACACCGGCGCGGGCTCGGTGATCACCACCGACGTTCCGCCCGGCGCACTCGGCGTGAACCGCGCGCAGCAGCGCAACATCGAGGGCTGGGTCGAGCGCAAGCGCCCCGGGACGGTGTCCGCGCAGGCCGCGAAGGCCGCGGTGGACGGCGCCGGGGAGGCCTGACCGGCGGGCCGGCGCCGGCCGGACGGTCCCGGGGCGGACGGTTTCTGCGCGGGCGCGTAACCTTGGGGACATACGTGCGCCACTGGGCTTACCGCCCGTGTCCAGGCGTACCGACATTCCCTGATCCCCCGTGGGTGCGGGCTGCGCCTGCCCTCCTCGGGACGAGGGATTCAGCGTCCGCAACGCGAGGAGACGGTGCAGTGAGCGGGATCACGACGTCGGGTGAGAAGAAGCTCAAGCTCTTCTCCGGCCGTGCCCACCCGGAACTGGCGAAGGAGGTTGCCGAGGCGCTGGGGACCGAGCTGGTCCCGACCAAGGCCCTCGACTTCGCCAACGGCGAGATCTACGTCCGCTTCCTGGAGTCGGCCCGCGGTGCGGACTGCTTCGTGATGCAGAGCCACACGGCTCCCATCAACCAGTGGATCATGGAGCAGCTGATCATGATCGATGCTCTGAAGCGGGCCTCCGCCCGGAGCATCACCGCGATCCTGCCGTTCTACGGCTACGCCCGTCAGGACAAGAAGCACCTGGGCCGCGAGCCGATCTCGGCCCGCCTGGTCGCCGACCTGCTGCGCCAGGCCGGTGCCGACCGCCTGATGGCCGTGGACCTGCACACCGCGCAGATCCAGGGCTTCTTCGACGGCCCGGTGGACCACCTGTTCGCGCTGCCGCTGCTGGCCGACTACATCGGCGAGAAGGTGGACCGCTCGAAGCTGACCGTCGTCTCGCCGGACGCCGGCCGGGTCAAGGTCGCCGACCAGTGGTGCGACCGGCTGGACGCCCCGCTGGCGATCATCCACAAGCGCCGCGACATGACCCAGGCCAACACCATCCTGTCGGCCGAGGTCGTCGGTGACGTCAAGGACCGGGTCTGCGTCCTGGTCGACGACATGATCGACACCGCCGGCACGATCTGCGCCGCGGCCGACGCGCTGTTCGAGAACGGTGCCGCGGACGTCGTGGTCGCCGCCACCCACGGCGTGCTCTCCGGCCCGGCCGCGGACCGGCTGAAGAACTCGCGGGTGAGCGAGTTCGTGTTCACCAACACGCTGCCCACCCCGGCGCAGCTCCAGCTGGACAAGATCACCACGCTGTCCATCGCCCCGTCGATCGCCGCCGCGATCCACGAGGTGTTCGAGGAGGGCTCGGTCACCAGCCTCTTCGAGGGCGTGCACTGACCTCCGCGGGCGTGCACTGACGAAGCCCCGCGCAGGCGGCCCCGGACCATCCACGGTCCGGGGCCGCCGCCGTTCCCCCCGGGAGGGAGCCGATTTCGCGGGAGGGGGTCGGTGCGGTTAGACTCGTGAAACTGCTCGGCGAGGGATGCCGTGTGCCTGCTCGACGGGCACCGACACCGTGATCGACGCGCTGCCGGTAGCGGATTCCGTCCGCCGGCAGAGGCCGTTTCCGCCGAGTGACCCCCGAACGTACTGAGGGTGTGGTCCCGGCGGTTTTTCGCGTTGCCTGCACCCCCGCGCCAGTCTTCACGAGGAGTGCAGTCGTGTCCGAGATCCGCCTTGCCGCCGAGACCCGTACCGAGTTCGGCAAGGGTGCCGCCCGTCGCGCCCGCCGCGCCGGCTTCGTCCCCGGTGTCGTCTACGGCCACGGCCACGCCCCGGTTCACCTGAACCTGCCCGGCCACGACCTGATGATGGCCCTCAAGACCCCGAACGCCCTGCTGGTCGTTCCGATCGACGGCAAGGACGAGTACGTCCTGCCGAAGGCCGTCCAGCGCGAGGCCATCAAGCGCACCATCGAGCACGTCGACCTGCTGCTGGTCAAGCGTGGCGAGAAGGTCACCGTCGAGATCCCGGTCCACACCGAGGGCGAGCTGGCCCCCGGCGGCAACCTGGTGGAGCACGTCCTGCAGGCCCTGCCGATCGAGGCCGAGGCCACCCACCTGCCCGAGGCCGTCACCGTCTCCATCGAGGGCCTGGAGGCCGGTGCCTCCATCCACGCCAAGGACATCGTCCTGCCGGCCAACGTCTCGCTGGCCGTCGACGCCGACGCCGTCGTGCTGCAGGTCATCGCCGCCCAGGCCGCCCCGGTCGAGGACGAGGCCGCCGAGGCCGAGGGTGCCGAGGCCTGAGCCTCGTAGCCTTCACCGCTGTCGACCGCTGCCCCGGTCGCTCCCCCGGAGCGGCCGGGGCAGCGGTGTGTCCGGGATGATGACGTCGAGCGCGGAGTCGAGCGCGAAGGAGAAGAGAGGCATGGCGGAGGATTACGACGGGCCCTGGCTGGTGGTCGGGCTGGGCAATCCGGGGGAGCAGTACGCCAGGAACCGGCACAACATCGGCTTCATGGTGGCGGACCTGCTGGCGCAGCGGATGGGCGCCAAGTTCAAGGCGCACAAGAGCCGGGCCCAGGTGGCCGAGGGGCGGCTGGCGGGCAGGCGGGTGGTGCTGGCCAAGCCGATGTCCTTCATGAACCTCTCCGGCGGGCCGGTGACGGCGCTGCGGGACTTCTACAAGGTGCCGGCCTCGGCGCTGATCGCCGTCCACGACGAGCTGGACATCGACTACGCGGCGCTGCGGCTGAAGCTGGGCGGCGGGGACAACGGCCACAACGGGCTGAAGTCGATCACCAAGTCGCTGGGCCCGGACTACTACCGGGTGCGCTGCGGGATCGGCCGCCCGCCGGGCCGGATGGAGGTCGCGGACTTCGTGCTGAAGGACTTCTCCTCGACCGAGCGCAAGGAACTGGAGTGGTTCGTGGACCGCTCGGCGGACGCGGTCGAGGCGCTGCTGTCCGAAGGACTGGAGCGGGCGCAGGGCACCTACAACTCCTGACGGTTCGTCATGTGCACGGTGTGCCGGGTACACAACAGTCGTGCAACGCTTGCCCCGCCGAACCTGAATCCGTGTGAGAAGCCCGTGCGGGATCGGATAGCGTCGGCCTGGTACGCGAACGGGTCCTGGGGAGTTCTCGATGCGGAGATTGCGTCCGGTCCGCCGACTTCGACGGCTCCGGGTGGTCCGGCTGAAGCAGCTCGGACGACGGGTGGGCACCGCCGGTGCGCTGGGGGCGGCCGGGATGCTGCTGTCCAGCGGTGCGGTGGCGCACGCCGACCCGGTGGCCGAGCCGGATCCGGCGGTCACGCCGGAGCCCGCGGCGGCCCAGTTCGGCCCGGTGCTGGGCGACTCGGTCGGCCCGGACGCCGGGCTGCTGGCGGTCGGCGGCGGCCTGGTGGTCGTGGCCGGCGGAGCGGCGCTGTGGCTGAAGCGCCGGCGCGCGGGCGAGCCCGCCGAGTAGGACGTGAAGTGAGGGCCGGTGTCCACGGGAGTGGGCACCGGCCCTTCGCCGTCCTGCCATCCGTTGTCATCCGTTTCCGGCGGCCGGTGCGTCATGGGGGTATGAAGCGCGAATCGATGCGCCCGGGGGGTTCCGGATCCGACCCGTTCGACGAGTTCGTCGCGGCGCGGTACCAGGCCCTCCTGCGGGGGGCGTACCTGATCACCGGGGATGTCCACGACGCCCGGGACCTGTTGCACGACGCCCTGGCGCGGGTGTACCCCAAGCGGTCGGCGATCCGGGAGCCCCGAGCGGCCGAGGGGTACGTCCGCAGGGCGATGGTCCGCACGCACGTCTCGCGGTGGCGCCGGACCAGACGCGAGGTGCTGACGTCCGCCCTGCCGGACAGGCCGGCGGTCCAGGAGGCCGAGCGGGACGGACGGTTGGCGGCGGCGCTGGCCGGGCTGCCGCGGCGGCAGCGGGCCGCGGTGGTGCTGCGCTACTACCTGGACCTGTCCGTCGCACAGGTGGCGGTGGAGCTGGGGTGCTCGGTGACGACGGCGAAGACCCACCTGGCGCGGGGGATCAAGGCGCTTCGAGAGGAACTGGAACCGGCGAGGGAGTTGGTGGGGCGTGAACGCTGAGGACGGGTTCGAGGAGGAGCTGTCCGTCCGACTCGGGGCGCGGGCGGCGGGGATCGGTGGCAGCCCGCCGTTGGCCGAGCTGCGCGAGGCGGGGCGCCGGCGGGCCCGGCGACGGGCGGTCGTGCGGGCCGTCACGGCGGTGGCGGTGCTGGCGGTCGGCGCGGGGGTCCTGACGCAGGTGGGCGGCGGATCCGGGCCCGGCCGTACGGGCGCGGCCGGGGCAGGCGTCGCTCTGATGAGCCCGACGACGGCTGCGACGGGCGCGGGGCCGGAGGCCGTGATCCTGGAGTGCGCCAAGGGGCCCACGGCCATGCGGACACCGGGCTGGCACCAGCACCCGGCCTGGACGCCTCCGGCGGTGCCGTCGTCGGGTGCTCCGTCGTCCAACGTGCCGTCGTCCAACGTCCCGTCGTCGGGTGCTCCGTCGTCCAACGTGCCGTCGTCCAACGTCCCGTCGTCGGGTGCTCCGTCGTCCAACGTGCCGTCGTCCAACGTCCCCTCGTCGAGGGTGCCGTCGTCCGGTGCTCCGTCGTCGTTGTCGTCGGCCGGTCCGTCGAGCGTCGAGTTGGGGCGTGCCGGGGTGGCCGTGGAGATGACGGCGACCATGAACGTGCTGTTTCGCGAGCACTACTTCGGTACCTGCCGCGACGCGGACACGAACACGCTCTACGTGATGCGGGTCCCGGGCAGCGAGCTGGACGTCGCCGCGACCCGGGCGGTGGCCGACCGGCCCTGGGTGAAGCTGCGGTTCGTGGATGCGGCCGGTTCGCGTGACCAGCTGACGGCGTTCGGCGACCGGATCCGGGCGGACGCCGAGGAGTGGCGGTCCAAGGGCGTGGAGATCGAGGCGGTGACCCTCGCCGTCGACGGCACCGGTGTGGTGGTCGACACCCCGCAGTGGGCGTCCGCGGGGGCGGAGATCAAGGCGAAGTACGGCCCCCTGGTGGCCGAGGTCCGCTAGGCCCCCGTCTGACGCGAAGGGCCGGTGCCTCCGTCTCGGAGGCACCGGTCCTTCGCTCTTCCGGGTCAGCCGGTGTTGCGCAGGCCGGCGGCGATGCCGTTGACGGTGAGCAGCAGCGCGCGGGCGCGCAGCGGGTCCTCGCGGCGGCCGGCCGCGACCTCCTCGCGCTGGCGGCGCAGCAGCGCGACCTGGAGGTAGGAGATCGGGTCGAGGTAGGCGTCGCGGACGGTGAAGGTCTGCTTCAGCACCGGGTTGTGCTCCAGCAGTTCGCCCTCGCCGGTGAGCCGCAGCACCTCGCGCAGGGTGAGCTCGTGCTCGGCGACGATCTGGTCGAAGATGTGGTGCAGCTCGACCGGGACCAGCTGCTCGACGTAGTGGCGGGCGATCCGCAGGTCGGTCTTGGCCAGCGTCATGGCGACGTTGGACAGGAAGTTGCGGAAGAAGTGCCACTGGCCGTACATCTCGTCCAGCACGTCGCCGAGGCCGGCCGCGCGGGCGGCGGCGAGGCCGGAGCCGACGCCGTACCAGCCGGGGACGATCTGGCGGGACTGGGTCCAGCCGAACACCCACGGGATGGCCCGCAGGCCGTCCAGCCCGGCGCCGGAGTCGGGGCGGCGGGACGGGCGGGAGCCCAGGTGGAGCGAGGCGAGCTGGTCGACCGGGGTGGAGGCGAAGAAGTACTTCGGCAGGTCCTCCTGGTCGACCAGGGCGCGGTAGGCGGTGTGGGCGGCCTCGGAGACCCGGTCCATCGCGGCGTCCCAGCGGGCCAGTTCCTCGGGGGCCTGGCGCGGGGCGGTGTGCAGCGCGGAGGCGGCGAGGGTGGCGGAGATGGTCAGCTCCAGGTTCTCCCGGGCGAGGGAGGGGAGCAGGTACTTGTCGGAGATGACCTCGCCCTGCTCGGTGACCTTGATCTCGCCCTCCAGGGTGCCCCAGGGCTGGGCCAGGATGGCCTCGTGCGAGGGGCCGCCGCCGCGGCCGACGGTGCCGCCGCGGCCGTGGAACAGGCGCAGCCGGATGCCGTAGCGGTGGGCGACGTCGCGCAGCCGGCGCTGGGCGCGGTGGATCTCCCACTGGGAGGTGGTGATGCCGCCGAACTTGGAGGAGTCGGAGTAGCCGAGCATGACCTCCTGGATGTCGCCGCGCAGCGAGACGAGCAGCCGGTAGGAGGGGTCGGAGAGCATCTCGTCCAGGATGCGGTCGGCCTGCTGGAGCTCGTCGGTGGTCTCCAGCAGCGGCACGATGCCGATCTTGGCGATCCCGGAGTGAAGGTCGATCAGACCGGCCTCGCGGGCCAGCACGGTGGCGGCGAAGACGTCGTCGGCGCCCTGGCACATCGAGATGATGTAGCTCTCGACGATCTCGTCGCCGAAGCGCTCGAAGCCCTCGCGGATGGTGTTGAAGACGCCCAGGGTCTTGGTGCCGGCCTCGTCCAGCGGGGCCGGGGTGGGGGCGAGCGGACGGCGCGAGCGCAGTTCCTTGGCGAGCAGCTTCTGCCGGTACTCGCGGGGCATGTCGGCGTAGCGCCAGGCCTCCTCGCCGAGCCGGTCGAAGAGCTGGCCGAGGGCGTGGTGGTGGGCCTCGGCGTGCTCGCGCACGTCCATGGTGGCGAGCTGGAGGCCGAAGGCCTCGATGGTGCGGATGGCGCGGGCGAGGCGGCCGTCGGCGATCAGCTCGCCGCGGTGGGCGCGCAGCGAGTCCTGGATCAGCCGCAGGTCGGCGATCAGCTCGCGGGTGCCGACGTAGTCGCGGCCCTCGACGTGCGGGGTGCCGCCGGCCAGCCGCTCGCGGGTGTTCTCCAGCTTGAGCCGGATGCAGGTGGCCTTGAGGCGGTAGGGCTCCTCGGCGTTCATCCGCTTGTAGCGGGGGCTGAGTTCGGGGAGCCGGTGCAGGTCCGTGTTGAGCGAGGCGAGCAGTTCGACCGAGGCGCCGGCCAGCCGCTCGGAGGTGGAGAGGGTGTTGCGCAGGTCGTCGATCGCGGCCAGGGCGTCCTTGATGCCGTACTCGTGCTGGAGGTTGAGGACGTCCCAGGTGACCTGCGGGGTGACGTTGGGGTTGCCGTCGCGGTCGCCGCCGATCCAGGTGCCGAAGGTGAGCGGGCGCACGCCCTCGGGCAGGCCGAGGCCGACCCGGGCGAGCTCCTCGTGCAGCTCCTCCAGGACCTCGGGGACGGCCTCGCGGTAGAGCTCGTCCAGGTAGTAGACGGCGTTGCGGGCCTCGTCGGTGGGCTCGGGGCGGGCGATGCGCAGTTCGTCGGTCTGCCAGAGCAGGTCGATGACCTCGGCGAGGCGGCGGTCGGCCGAGCGCTTGGCGCTGCTGGTGCGGGCCGGATCGGCGGCGACGAGGCCGGAGGTGAGCTCCTCGCGGTGGATGCGGTCGAGGAGTTCGCCGATCCGGCGCAGCTTGTTGAGCACGCTGCGGCGGGCGGCCTCGGTGGGGTGGGCGGTGAAGACCGGGCGGACCGCGAGGTGGGCCAGGGTGTCTTCGAGGTGCTTGGGGTCGGCGTCGGCGAGCTGGTCGGCGGTCTGCGCGAGCAGCGAGCCCTCGCGGGCACGGCGGGTGGCGAACTCCCGGCCGCGGTGCACCTGCTCGGTGACGTTGGCGAGGTGGAAGTAGGTGGAGAAGGCGCGGACCAGCTTGGCGGCGGTGTCCAGATCGATGTCGGAGAGGAGTTCGGCGGTGGCCTCGCCGTCGGTGCGGCTGAGCAGGCGGACCTGTTCGACCAGGCCCAGCAGCTGGGGGCCCTCCTGGCGGACCAGCGTCTCGCCGAGCAGGTCGCCGAGGCGGCGGATGTCCGCACGCAGGGCGGCATTGTCGGCGATGGCGGTGGGGCTGTCCGCCGGGGTGGGGACCGGAGCGGTCACGGCTGGCTCCCTGTGGTGGTGGGGTTCGGCAACGGCTCATCGTCACAGGTCCACGCGCAGTGTGGCGGGTGTGACGCGTGCGGACCGCGCTGTCCGACGCGACCAGCATAGGTGTCGGGGCGGTTGCTGTCCGAGAGGTGGCCGGATGGCGGACAGAGCTGCCGAAACCCACCTGTGGTCTGGACCACTTGAGGGGTGCGGAGGGCGTACCGGGCAATCCCGGTGGGGAGGGGAAGGGGTCGCCGCTTAGTCTTTGGGGCATGAGCAAGTCGCCTGGGGAGCGCGTGCCGGTCCGGTCGTTCTGGTGGTGGAAGCGGCGGCGCAGCGCCCTCCTCGACATCGGGCTGGCGCTGCTCGCCGCGGTCGAGTGCTCGGCCAGCACGATCGCCTTCCTGTCCGCCCGGATCCACGTGAGCCTCCTGGGCGCGGTCGGGATCGCCCTGCTCGGCACGCTGGCCGGCGGTTCGCTGGTGGTGCGCCGGCGCTGGCCGGCCGTACCGGTGCTGGCGACGCTGCTGGTGACGCCCGGGATGCTGGGCGTGGTGCTGCTGGTGGTGTCGCTGTACACGCTGGCGGAGACCTGGGAGTGGCCCTCCCGGCGCCGCCGGGTGGTGGCACTGTCCGGGCTGGCCTTCGCCGAGGCGGCGGCCGTGATCGCGGTGACGCTGATCGTGCCGGGCGACTCTCCGGTGGAGCAGCCGCCGCTGTGGATCCAGATCCTGTTCTCGTTGCTGGTGGCGGTCGGGCTGACCGTCGCCCCGGTGGTGACCGGCCTGTACGTGGGGGCGCGGCGGCGGCTGATCGAGTCGCTCAAGGACCGCGCGCACGGACTGGAGACCGAACTGGACCTGCTGGCCGAGCAGGCCCAGGAGCGTGCCCGCCGGGCCCGGTTGGAGGAGCGCACCCGGATCGCCCGGGAGATGCACGACGTGGTGGCGCACCGGGTCTCGCTGATGGTGGTGCACGCCGGGGCGCTGGAGCGAATAGCCGGCAAGGACCCGGAGAAGGCCGCGCAGAGCGCCAAGCTGATGGGCGAGGTGGGCCGGCAGGCGCTCAACGAGCTGCGCGAGATCCTCGGCGTGCTGCGGATGGACGACGAGCGGCAGCCGGAGCCGGACTCGCTGGCCGGACTGCCCCGGCTGGTGGACCAGTCCCGGGCGGCCGGGATGGCGGTGACGCTGACGGTCAGCGGCAGTCGGCAGGAGTTCACCGGTGAGGCCGAGCGGACCGCCTACCGGGTCGTCCAGGAGGGGCTGACCAACGCCCACAAGCACGCGGGGGGCGCCATGGTGTCGGTGCTGTTGGCCTACGCGCCGAACGGGGTGCGGGTGAGCGTGGTGAACGCCTGTCCGGGCGGGGAGCGGGGAGCGGCGCAACTGCCCAGTGGCGGCAACGGACTGGTCGGGATGCGGGAGCGGGTGATCGCGCTGGGCGGCACCTTCTCGTCCGGGCCGGAGGCGGACGGCGGGTTCCGGGTGGAGGCGGTGCTGCCGTCCCGGCTGGCCGTCCGGAGCGACCGGCTCGGCTAGGCGTCAGGTCCCGTACTCCTCGGCGGTGCGCAGCCGTTCCGGGGCGGTGCCCAGGACGAGGGTGTTGATCGCCTGGTCGATGCCGTGGCCGAGGAACCACTCGCCGGTGTGGTCCAGGCTGTAGACCCGGCCCTCCTCGTCGACCGCCAGCAGCGCCTGCCCGTACGCCTCCTCGCCGAGCGGGGCGAGCTGGGTGCCCAGCGCCCGGCCGAGGTCGAACAGGGTGCGCGGCTGGTGCAGACCGCACATCGGGTCGATCAGGAAGGGAGTACGCGCCAACTGGCGGCCCGGGCCGGACAGGTCGAAGACGAGGCCGCCGAACTCGGCCCAGGCCTCCACGGCCGCCGGGAACACCGTGTGCGGTACGCCGCCGGGACCGCCGTACCCGACCAGGGCGTCGGCCCACTCCTCGGCCTGCCGGATCTGCCAGCGGCCGGGGTGCCAGCCGGAGGCCTTGAGCTCGGCGGCGACGTCGGCGGGGAAGCGCGGGCGGGTCCGCCCGACGCCGGCCGGGGGCGGGGTGCCCGGGGCGAGGGTGGCCGGTGCGGGTGGGGGCGGGCTGGGCGGGTTCAGGGTGTGCTCCGGGGCTCGGGGACGGGGGCGTACGAAGGACTGCAGGCGCGGGCGTCCGGCGTGCGGACGGCTCAGCGCGCCGGCGGCCCGACCGCGACGCTCAGCACGGTGAAGTGCTCCAGCATCGGGACGCAGGAGCGGCACGGCGGGGCGTGGGTGCCGTGCGCCGGGTCGCCCTCCTCGCGGATCCGCAGGGTCGTCATCCGGGCGCCCTTGAGCGCCTTGCGGGCCTCCTGCAGGCTCATCGGCTTGCGGGCGGCGCGCTTGGAGCGCTTCCCGTCGACCGTGGTCAGGTACTGGGAGAGCAGGACGGCCTCCGGGCAGCGGCCGGTGAACCGCTCGCGGGCCTCGACCGGCAGGGTGTCCAGGAACTCGCCGACCAGCGGGTGCAGGACCGGGCGCCGGTCGTCCTTGTCACCCGCCAGGGTGTGCACTTCGCCGCCCTTGAGCGACAGCGCGGCGGCGACGGCGGGCAGCAGGCTGTCGCGGTGGTGGCGCAGCACGGGCGGGCCCGCCGGCTCACCGGTGGTCATGCGGCTCCTCCTCCTCGTTCCTGGCGGACCGGTTCCTGTTCGGCCCCGTGGGGTCCGGGGCAAGCCTGTCATTCGACACCGACAACCGCACAACCGGGGTGTGGGCCTGGCGAACACCCGTGCGGTTCCCGGCGGATCGCGCCCTCGCTCCACCCGCATCCTGGCGGCACCCGGGCCGTATCCGCACGGCCTCGTCATGACTTGTCCGCCGATCCACCGAAACCTCCCCCGGTCCCGGGCCCCGACCGGTACGGTTCCGGCGGCGAGCCGAAGGGGGCGGGCGGCCGCGCGCACGGCCGCCGGCGGGGCCGACTCCGCTCCCCGCGCCGGACGTTGAGGCCGCCGACGCGCTGCCCGGCGCGGTGGCTCCCTCCCGGTCGCCGAGCGGCCCGCCCGGGAACTGCTCGGCCTGCCGCCGCACCCGCACCCGCACCCGCACCCGCGCCCCGCGCGGACACGGCGACTGCGGGTCGTGGAGGTGTTGGAACGGGCTCCGGTGCGGGGGATCGCCCGGGCGGGTGAACCAATAGGCTGGTGCCCAGCAAGCGCACCGAAGAATTTGCAGCAGCCAGTGGGGGCTCCCAGATGACGACAGGTCGGCCCGGCGTCGCCGCCGCACCGAACGCGGCGTACGCAGGTCAGGTGGTGCAGTTCCCGGACCCGGTCCGCGCGGAGCGGCACCCGGCCGGGGTCCGGGTGGACGAGTCCGGCTACCCGGACTTCGGTCCGTACGCCGCCGCGGCGGCCGAGGTCGCCGACCCGCCGGAGGGCTTCGGCGTGGACGAACTGCGGCTGACCGACTACGTCTCGGCCAACGCCGCGCTGTTCACCCAGGGCCACCCGCTCTGGGCCGACCTGGAGACCGCCGTGGCCACCCCGCCCGGCTGGACCTGGCACCACGCGGTCGGCCGGGCCGCCCCCGGCTGGCGCCGGATGGAACTCGTCCCGGTCGAGGTCAAGGCCCTGCTGCGGCACCACGGCGGCCTGGCCACCTCGCCCGCCGACCACTCCCGCCGCGGCACCCGCCCGCTGCAGGAGCGCCGGCCCGTCCACTTCTCGCTGGCCAAGGACGGCGGGGACCCGATCGGCGTCTCCGAGGACCTGGTGCAGCGCGCCGAGGAGCGCCTCGGCTACCGGCTGCCCGGCGCCTACCGCACCTTCCTCAAGCTGGGCGGCGGCCGCGGCCCGGTCGGGGTGGCGCTGGACACCGAGCTCGGCATGCTGGTCGACCAGCCGTTCCTGACCCTCACCGAGGAGTACGGCACCGAGGACGTCGTGTACGCCAACAAGTGCCTGCGCGACCACCTCACCAAGGACTACCTGGGCATCGCCTACGTGCAGGGCGGCATCGTCGCGCTCAAGGTGCGCGGCGACCGGGTCGGCTCGGTCTGGTTCCACCTGTACGACGACGCCCGCGACTCCGGCGCCCCGGAGGCTCCGGAGGAGCGCTGCGCCCGGCTGCTGCTGCCCTGCGGCGACGACTTCGACGCCTTCCTGCTGCGGCTGGCCGGCAGCCCGCCGGAGCTGGAGACGGTCGCGGAGCTGATGGTGGACGGCGGGTTCGCCCGGGCCGTCCCGGTGGACTGACGTGACCGCGGGAACGGCGTTGAGGGAACGAGTGGTGACGACGGGGACAGGGGTGAACCGGGCGTGGTGACGTACGCACAGGCGCAGGAGCTCGCCGAGGAGTGGATCAACGGCGGCGTGCCGCACGGACAGCAGCGCGAGGTGCGGGTCCGGGAGTTCGACCTGGGCTTCGTCTGCTGGGCGGTCCCGCCCGCGGAGGCGGCGGGCGGTGCCGGTGCCGACGGTGGGTCCGGTTCGGGTTCGGGCTCGGGTGAGGCGCGGTTGGTGATCGCCCGTGACTCGGGCGCCAGCACGCTGTGGCCCGCGCTGCCCGTCAACGAGGTGGTCCGGCAGTACGAGGAGGTGTACGGGCGGCCGGTCGCGGCCAACCCGGCCGGGGCGGCGAAGCCCGCACCGGGGCCGGTGGAGGCCACCTCCTTCCTGCTCAGCCCGCCGCAGTGGCTGCAGGAGGCCGGTGCGGCGGCGATCGCGGCGGAGGCGGAGAAGCTGGGCGGCGCCGCTGCTGCCGCAGCGGTGCCTGCTCCGGCTCCCGTTCCTGTACCGGCTCCCACTCCCGTACCGGCCGCTCCGGTGGCCGCCGCCGTGCCGTCCGCGCCCGCCGTGCTGACCGAGCCGCCGGTCTCCGACCGGCCCGCCGGGGATGCGCCGACCATGCTGGCCCCGCCGCCCGGCGAGGAGCCGCTCGGTGCCCCGCGGCCGCCGGCCGCCCCGGTCGGGGCCGAGGTGGCGACCGTCCTGATGCCCGAAGGCCTGCGCACCTCCGGTTCGGACCTGCCCGACGCGCCCGCCCCTGCCGGAGCCGAGGCCGCGACCGTGCTGATGCCCCCGGGCAGCGGCGGCATGCCCCCGGTCCCGCCGGTCGGAGCCCAGCCCCCGGTCACGCCGCCCGTCGCCCCGTCGGCCCCGGCGCCCGCCGCGGCCGTCGAGCCGGCGCCGACGCTGCTCGCGCCGCCGGACGCGGTGCCCGGCCTGATGGGCCTGCCCGGTGCCCCGGCGACTCCGCCCGGCGCTCCGGTGGAGCAGGCGCCGACCATGCTCGCCACGCCCGGCACCCCGGCCGCCCCGCCCGTCGGCGGCGCCCCGGTGGAGCAGGCGCCCACCATGCTGGCCTCGCCCGGTGGGCTGGCCGGCCTGCCCGGTGCCCCCGGTCCGGCCGCCCCGCCCGCCGCCGCGGCCCAGGGCGGTCCCGGCCGCACCCCGGGCTCGGCCCCGCCGCCGCCCCCGCCGGGTGCGCTGCGCGGGGGGTCGTCCGCTCCGTCCGGCTCGGGCGGGCTGGGCCGCACCCCTGGCTCCGCCCCGCCGCCGCCCCCGCCCGCCGAACTGCGGCACACCCCGGGCTCCGGTGCGCCCGCCGGCGCCCCCGGCGGCCGTTCGGCCGGTTCGACCCCGCCGCCCCCGCCCCCGGCGGGCCTGCGCGCCGGTGCCTCCCCGGCTCCGGCCCCGCAGGGCGCGCCCGCCCCGGCCGCCGCCGGGGTGGCGTACGAGGCGACCCAGCTGGCCAGCGCGATCGACCCGGCGCTGCTCGGCGGCCCGGCGGACCCGGGCACCCCGCCGTCCGGCGGTCCCGCCGTCCCGCCGCCGCCCGGCGGTCCGGCCGCCCCCGCCGCGCCCGCGGCCGGGTACGGCTACCCGAACGCGGGCGCCGCGCCCGGCGTCGTTCCGCCGACTCCGGTCACCGGCCCGCCGCCGGGTGCGCCGGTGCCGCCCGGGGTGCCCGCGGTCGGCCCGGGCTACTTTGCCGCGCTCAGCTACCGGGGCCCGGACGGCTCGGAGCAGAAGCTGCTGCACCGCAGCGAGCCCGGCACCCCGCACCCGGAGTGGAAGATCCTTCAGGACCTGCGCCGGCTGAACGTGCCCCCGGAGCAGGTGCTGGAGCTCTACACCGAGCTGGAGTCCTGCGACCTGCCCGGCGGCTACTGCAACCGCATGATCGCCGCCTCCTGGCCGAACGTGCGGCTGACCCACACCGCCCCGTACGGCCGTGACCACGCCTCCCGGCAGGCCGGGATGGCCGAGCTGCTGGACCACCTGGACGAGCTGCACCAGCTGGCCTCCGGCGCCCAGCGGGTCCGTCCGTTCCGGGCCCCGCTGCCCGCGCCCGGGTCGGTCCAGCCGCTGCCCCCGCTGGCGCCCCAGCAGCTCGCCCAGGAGCTCGGGACGGCCTTCGGGCAGAACCTGTTCCGCTACGAGCAGCGCGCCGTCTCCCGCCAGGGCGTGCCCGAGCCGGTGTCGCAGACCCTGATGTGGGCCGGGCTGCCGCGCGACTTCGGGCCGTTCTTCTGGGCGCAGGCGCAGGAGGGCCGGCCGATCCCGACGCTGGCCGAACTGGCCGCCGAGCGCGGCCTGCCCGCGGCCGCGGACTTCGGCGGCTACCTGGTGCTCGGCAACGACTACGGCCGTCAGCTGTGCGTCCAGTACGGCACCGCGAACGTGGTGGCCGTGGACGTCGACGGAACCGGCCAGCCGCCCCGCTTCGTCAACAGCGGTGTACCGGAGTTCGTCCGTGCGCTGGCCCTGCTGGGCCGGATGTGGCGGCTTCGGTACGGGCTGACGCCGGAGCAGGCCGGTCGCTGGACGACCGACTTCCAGGCGGAGCTCGCCGCGATCGACCCGGCGGCCCTGCAGTCCACGGACACCTGGTGGGCCGTGCTGCTGGAGCAGTTCTGGGACGGCCTGCTGTAGCGGACCGTCACGGATCCTCGCAGACGGGGAGGGGTCGTTCCGGTGTCCGGAACGACCCCTCCGGCATGTCTCGACAGCTGTGCCTCGTTGGGGTTTCGTCCGGATCTGCGCAAAATAGGTCAAGAGGATCGGTCTATTCGTCCGGTCCTTGACACATTCCGGTCCGCACGACGGCCGAATCCGGCCCCGGTCTCCCAACCGGTTCCGGATCCGGCCGTTCCGTCCGATCATGGGCTCCGCAGCCCGCGAAACGAGGGGAAGAGCCCATGAGCGACGCCGTCCCCCAGTACGGCTTCAGCCAGGCCCGGCGCGGCTACGCGCCCGAGCAGGTCGACCGGGCGCTCGTCGCCCTGACCGCCCAGCGCGACGAGGCCTGGGAGCGGTTGAGCGTCCTGGGAGCCGGGATCCGGCAGATGGAGACCCGGCTGGAGGCCATCCGCCGCGCCGCCGACGAGGCCCCGGAGCCGGACTACCTGGTGCTCAGCGAGCAGGCCGCCGGACTGGCCGGGATCGCCGCGAACGAGGCCCGTGCCGTCCGGGAGAAGGCCGAGCGCTTCGCCGAGGACCTGCGGGACGAGGTGTACGAGGAGGGGCAGGCGCTCGCCGAGGCGGCCAAGGAGTACGCCGCCGCCACCCGCGCCGAGGCCGACGCAGCCGCCCGCCGCACCGACGAGCGCACCCGCGCCGAGGCCGAGGGCATCCGCGCCGAGGCCGACCGGGAGAGCCGCGCCGCCCGTGACGGCGCCACCGCCTACGCCGCCAAGGTCCGGGTGGCCGCCGCCGAGGCCGGCGAGCAGGCCGAGGCCGAGCTGGCCGCCAAGCGGCGCCAGGCCGACGAGGCCTTCGCCGCGGCCGAGGCCAAGGCCGACGCGGAGGAGGCCGAGGTCTCCGCGACCGCCGAGCGCCGGGTCAAGGAGGCCGAGCAGCACCGGGAGACCGTGCTGAACCAGATCAAGCAGCTGGAGACGGACGCCCAGGCCAAGGCCGACCAGTTGATCGAGAAGGCCCGCCGGGAGGCCGAGCGGATCCACGCGGAGAGCGAGCGCGAGCAGCGCGAGTTCGACGCCCGGCTGGACACCGTGCAGCAGCACCTGGACCACATCAAGGCGACCCTGGCCTCGCTCACCGGCTCGGCGGTCGGGCAGATCGAGCCCGAGGCGCTCGCCGCCGCCGGTGCCGCGGCGGCCCCGGCGGACGCGGTGGCCGACGCGGCGCCGGTGGACTCCGAGGCGGACACCGGGGAGATCCCGGTGCCGGACCTGCGGAAGGCGGTGCCGGCCGACGGCGGCGCGGACGCCCGGGCGCAGCAGCGGACGACCGCGGTGCGGCAGCCGGTGGTCGGGGGTTCCTCGGCCTTCTCGGCCGTCTCCAGGGCAGCCGGTCCCAGGGACGCGCAGGACCCGGAGGTGGTGACCGGCCCGGTCGTCCCGCCCGCGGTGCCGCCGAAGCCGGCCCAGCCGCCCCTGTCGGCGGCCGTGCGGGACGGCGCGCAGGGCGCGGCGGGTGCGGAGGGCACGGACGGCGCCGAGGAGACCCGGATCATCCCGAAGATCATCATCGTGGACGACGGCGCCGGCTACGCGGCCCCCAACACGGTGGCCTACCGCCGCCGCTAGCGTCAGCTGCCGCCGCCCGCCCCGGCGACCAGCTCGGTGAGCTTCGCGTCCTGGGCCCTGACCGCCTCCTTCCTGGCGGCCAGGGCCTCCGCGTTGCGGTCGATCAGCTGGCGCTGGTAGCCGGCCAGCACGGCGAACCAGAGGCCGGCCAGGTTGGTCCCGGCGGTGCAGTCGGCGTCCGCACGGGCGGCGGCCAGCTCGGCCGGGGTGACCTCCGGGGTGGCCTGGTAGCGCTGCGAGAGCTCCTCCGGGGTGGTGGCCCCGAACCCCGCGGTGGTCATGCAGGCGCTCCACTGCCGGGTGGCCGCCACCACCCGGGCGTCCTCGGCGGTGGCCTTCATCGACTCGTCGAACAGTCGGCCCACCAACTGGCTGCCCGCGGCGGGCGGTGAGCCGATCCGTTCGGCGGCCTGCCGGTCGCAGTCCACCCGGGCGCCGTCGTACGCCTCGCCGGAGCCGGCCGGGGCCGGGTTCGGCCGGGGCTGGGTCCGCTTCGGCGGGTGGAAGCCCAGGGTGGCCGCGGCCTGGGCCCCCAGGTATCCCCAGGCGCCGGCCGGCAGCGCGGTCGCGTTGTCCGGCGGTTGCGCGGCCTGCAGGCCGTCCCCGGTGAACGCGGAGAAGCCGGCCCGGCGCATGCACGAGACGATCAGCGCGTTCCGCGCCTGGATCTCCTTGACCGCGGACCGGTCGTCGGCCTGATAAGCGGAGAGCGGAAGTCCGGTCAATCCGCCCCGGCCGGATTCCGGAGCGGCCGGCGAACTGATCTCCGGCGGGGTCGGTGCGGAATCGGCGGATCCTTTCCCGGAGTCGTCCGCACAACCCGCGGATAAGACCGGCAGAACGGCCGCCAGGGCGGCGGCGGTGAATCGTCCGAATTGGGCGGGACGTGCCAAGCTTCTGCTCCGATCCTCAAGCGCGGCAAGCGTGTTGGGACCTTAGCTCATTTCGTCCGGGTACGTTCCGCGAGTTCCGCCGAAGGCCTGGCTTGGCCGGAAAACAGCTGTCCGGTGCTGCCCCGCCGTGCAAATCTCGGGAGCCCAACCGTTGTCGATGGAGGGGTTACATGATTCGCCGCACTGATCCCCGTACCGCCGGGCGGAGCAGAAAAGGCGCGGCCCGGCGGGCGGGCGCTCTCGCGGTTCTGACGGCCGCCGCCGCGACGCTGCTGCCGTCCACCGCCGCACAGGCCGTGGAACGGATCGACTGCGGGAACCGGGACGATTTGGCGAAGGTCTGGAACTACGGCTACAGCGGACAGCTCTGCTTCGCGAACGACGGCTGGATGGCGGTGCGGATCTACAACGTCGACCGGATCGACGCGGGCAACAACAAGGTCGTCACCTATCTGGGCGGCGGCCTCGGCTCCTGGACCGTCTTCACCTGGGAGCGTTACGACTTCAACGCCAACCAGGGGCACCAGGTGATGATGTACGACATCAACCTGTCCCGCTGGTAGTCCCGGCGCGGCGGTGTCCGCGGCCGGACGGGTGCGGACGTCCGGAGCGGCCTCGCGGAGCGGGTGGACGGAGCGGAAGAGGCCGAGACCCGTGGCGCCCTCCAGGAAGGGGCGCCACGGTTCCCGGCGCTTGGGCGGGCGCCCCCACCCAGGGTCGCCCGGCCTCGCACCTCCGACCCCCATCGGCGGTGCGACGGTGCCGCCACAGCCATCCCCCACGGTTGGGTGCGGCGGGCACGTTCACCATGGTGCGCGATCTCCATGGACGGCCAGTGACAGGAGTATGTCCAGTTCGTGGCGGATGGCGGAGCCCCGCGCGGACCGGTGCCCGACCGGGTCGTCCGCCGGCCGACCGGTGTTCCGTCCAGTGCTCCGCCCGCGGTCGTGTCCCTGGCAGTGCGGCGGGTGCGCCCGCCGGTCCGCTCCCGCGCGGCCCGGCGTCCGGTCGTCGCGGCCCCGCCGGGCTCGTACGCCGCGTGCCCGTCCGTGCCGCGGCGTAGGCTGGAGACCCCCGGCCGCTCGGCGCGCCGGGCCGTTCGCGTTGCCCCGGCGGGCCTCTCGCCGCCGGAGGCAGCACCAGCCACGGGACGAAGAAGAGACCCCAGATGAGCCTGACCGGACTGCTCGATGTCGTCGCGCGGGACGCGGCGCTCGCCGAGGCGATCGAGGCGGCCACCGCCACCGGAGCCGCGGCTGGCGGCCGCCGCCACCTGGACCTGGTCGGGCCGCCCGCCGCCCGGCCGTTCGCGATCGCCGCGCTGGCCCGCGCGCTGGCCGGCCGGGCCGCCGGTGACCGGGGCCGCCCGGTGCTCGCCGTCACCGCCACCGGCCGGGAGGCCGAGGACCTCGCCGCCTCGCTGCGCTCGCTGCTGCCCCCCGACGCGGTGGCCGAGTACCCGGCCTGGGAGACCCTGCCGCACGAGCGGCTGTCGCCCCGTTCGGACACCGTCGGGCGCCGGCTGGCCGTGCTGCGCCGGATCGTGCACCCGCGGGCCGACGACCCGGCGGCGGGGCCGGTGCAGGTGATCGTCGCCCCGGTCCGCTCGGTGCTCCAGCCGCAGGTGAAGGGGCTGGCCGAGCTGGAGCCGGTGGCCGTCGGGCGCGGGGAGTCGCACGACCTGGAGGAGGTGGCCCGCCGGCTCGCGGCGGCCGCCTACGCGCGGGTCGAACTGGTCGAGAAGCGCGGTGAGTTCGCCGTCCGCGGCGGCATCCTGGACGTCTTCCCGCCGACCGAGGAGCACCCGCTGCGGGTGGAGTTCTGGGGCGACGACGTCGAGGAGATCCGCTACTTCAAGGTCGCCGACCAGCGTTCCCTGGAGATCGCCGAGCACGGCCTGTGGGCGCCGCCCTGCCGCGAGCTGCTGCTGACCGACGAGGTGCGCGCCCGGGCCGCCGAACTGTCCGCCGAGCAGCCAGGGTTGGCCGAGATCCTGGACAAGATCGCCGAAGGCATCGCGGTCGAGGGCATGGAGTCGCTGGCGCCGGTGCTGGTGGACGACATGGAGCTGCTGCTCGACGTGCTGCCGCTCGGATCGGTCGCGGTGGTCTGCGATCCGGAGCGGGTCCGCACCCGGGCCGCCGACCTGGTGGCCACCAGCCAGGAGTTCCTGCAGGCCTCCTGGGTCGCCGCGGCGGCCGGCGGCGACCGGCCGATCGACCTGGAGACCATCGACGTCTCCGCCGCCTCGCTGCGCTCGCTCGCCGAGGTGCGCGAGCACGCCGCCGAGATCGGGCTGCCCTGGTGGTCGGTCAGCCCGTTCGCGACCAGCGAGTCCTCGGTCGACGCCATCCTGGAGTTCGACGCCAACACGCTGACCCTCGGCATGCACGCCGTCGAGGCCTACCGGGGCGACACCGCCCGGGCGATCGCCGACGCCAAGGAGCGGTTGGCCGCTGACTGGCGGGTCGTCATGGTGACGGAGGGCCACGGCCCCGCCTCCCGCCTGGCCGAGGTGCTCGGCAACGAGGGCATCCCGGCCCGGCTGGTCGCCGACCTCGCCGAGGCGCCCACCCGGGACGTCGTGTACGTCGCCTGCGGCTCCATCGAGCACGGCTTCGTCGACGAGGCCCTCAAGCTCACCGTCATCACCGAGACCGACCTGTCCGGCCAGAAGTCCTCCACCAAGGACATGCGCCGGATGCCGTCCCGGCGCCGCAACGCGATCGACCCGCTGGCCCTGGTGGCCGGCGACTACGTGGTGCACGAGGCGCACGGCGTCGGCCGGTACGTGGAGATGGTGCAGCGAACCGTCCAGGGCGCCACCCGCGAGTACCTGGTGCTGGAGTACGCCCCCGCCAAGCGCGGCCACCCCGGCGACCGGCTGTTCGTGCCGACCGACCAGCTCGACCAGGTCACCAAGTACGTCGGCGGCGAGGCCCCGACGCTGCACCGGCTCGGCGGCGCGGACTGGGCGAAGACCAAGCAGCGGGCCAAGAAGGCGGTCAAGGAGATCGCCGCCGACCTGATCAGGCTGTACTCGGCGCGGATGGCCGCGCCCGGGCACACCTTCGGCCCGGACACCCCGTGGCAGCGCGAGCTGGAGGACGCCTTCCCGTACGCGGAGACGCCGGACCAGCTGACCACCATCGCCGAGGTCAAGGCCGACATGGAGAAGTCCGTCCCGATGGACCGGCTGATCTGCGGCGACGTCGGCTACGGCAAGACCGAGATCGCCGTTCGGGCCGCCTTCAAGGCGGTGCAGGACGGCAAGCAGGTGGCGGTGCTGGTGCCGACCACGCTGCTGGTGCAGCAGCACTTCTCCACCTTCGCCGAGCGCTACGCCAACTTCCCGGTCACCGTGAAGGCGCTGTCCCGCTTCCAGACCGACAGCGAGGCGAAGGCCGTCCTGGAGGGCCTGTTCGAGGGCTCGGTGGACGTCGTCATCGGCACGCACCGGCTGTTCTCCTCCGAGACCAGGTTCAAGGACCTCGGCCTGGTCATCGTCGACGAGGAGCAGCGCTTCGGCGTCGAGCACAAGGAGCAGCTGAAGAAGCTGCGCGCCAACGTGGACGTGCTCACCATGTCCGCGACCCCGATCCCGCGCACCCTGGAGATGGCGGTCACCGGCATCCGCGAGATGTCCACCATCACCACCCCGCCGGAGGAGCGCCACCCGGTGCTGACCTTCGTCGGGCCGTACGACGAGAAGCAGATCTCGGCCGCGATCCGGCGTGAACTGCTGCGCGAGGGCCAGGTGTTCTACATCCACAACCGGGTGGAGTCGATCGACAAGGCGGCCGCCCGGCTGAAGGACCTGGTACCCGAGGCACGGATCGCCACCGCCCACGGGCAGATGGGGGAGACCCAGCTGGAGAAGGTCGTCGTCGACTTCTGGGAGAAGGAGTTCGACGTCCTGGTGTCGACCACGATCGTGGAGTCCGGCATCGACATCTCCAACGCCAACACCCTGATCGTCGAGCGCGGCGACACCTTCGGCCTCTCCCAGCTGCACCAGCTGCGCGGCCGGGTCGGACGAGGCCGCGAGCGCGGCTACGCCTACATGCTGTACCCGCCGGAGAAGCCGCTCACCGAGACCGCGCACGAGCGCCTGGCCACCATCGCCCAGCACACCGAGATGGGCGCCGGCATGTACGTCGCCATGAAGGACCTGGAGATCCGCGGCGCCGGCAACCTGCTCGGCGGCGAGCAGTCCGGGCACATCGCGGGGGTCGGCTTCGACCTCTACATGCGGATGGTCGGCGAGGCGGTGGCCGAGTTCCGGGAGTCGCTGGCCAACGGCGGAGCGGAGCCGGAGGAGGAGCCGCTGGAGGTGAAGATCGAGCTGCCGGTCGACGCCCACGTGCCGCACGACTACGCGCCCGGCGAGCGGCTGCGGCTGCAGGCCTACCGCTCGATCGCGGCGGTCAACTCCGAGGCGGACATCAAGCAGGTCCGGGACGAACTGGTGGACCGCTACGGGAAGCTGCCCGAGCCGGTGGAGAACCTGCTGCTGGTCGCCGCGCTGCGGCTGTACGCCCGGCGGTGCGGGATCTCGGACATCACCCTCCAGGGCTCGAACGTCCGCTTCGGCCCGGTGGAACTGCGCGAGTCCCAGCAGCTGCGGCTGAACCGGCTCTACCCCCGCAGCCAGGTCAAGGCGGCGGCCCAGCAGCTGCTGGTGCCGCGACCGAGCACCGGGCGGATCGGCGGCAAGCCGCTGGTCGGGCGGGAGCTGCTGGGCTGGTGCACCGAGTTCCTGTCGGCGATGTTCGACGACCTGGCGGGGGCGAAGAAGTAGCACCCGTCGATCGGCGGCCCCCGGCTACGGCCCCGGGGCGCCGTCCCCCTACCCGCACCCCCGGGGCCGGGGGCGGGCGGGGCGGGTAGGTTCGAGGTGTGACGACGAACGCTGTGCCGACGGACGCTCCGGGCGCGAAGCTGATCCTGCTGACCACCACCCACCGGGTGGCACCCGGGCTGCTGGCCTGGCCGGCCTGGGAGGTGCTGCGCTCCGCGGGGCGGGTGCTGGTCGCCGACGAGGGGCATCCGCAGGTGGCGGCGGTGCGGCAGGCCGGGGTGACGGTCGAGGCGGTGCCGGCCGGGTCGGCGCCGGCCCTGGCGCGGCTGCTGACCGGGCAGCCGGCCGACGCCGGCCCGACGGTGTGGCTGGGCGGACCGGACGGGGACCCGGGGCTGACGGACGCGCTGGCCCGCCTCGCGGTGGAGCACGCCGGCGAGGTGCCGGAGATCGAGGTGCTGCCGGGCTCGTACGACCTGCCGGGGGCCCGGCTGCTGGACCTCGTCTCGGTGATGGACCGGCTGCGCTCGCCCGGCGGCTGCCCGTGGGACGCCGAGCAGACCCACGAGAGCCTGGTGAAGTACCTGGTCGAGGAGGCCTACGAGCTGGTCGAGGCGATCGAGGAGGGGGACCGGGCCACGCTGCGCGAGGAGTTGGGCGACGTCCTGCTGCAGGTGTTCTTCCACTCCCGGATCGCCGAGGAGCACCCCACCGAGCCGTTCACCGTCGACGACGTGGCCGGGGACATCGTGGACAAGCTGGTGTACCGGCACCCCCACGTGTTCGGGGACGCCGAGGCCGGGGGCGCCGCCGAGGTGGAGGCGAACTGGGAGCAGCTGAAGGCGGCCGAGAAGGCGGACCGGGAGTCCGTCCTGGACGGCGTGCCGGCCGGGCTGCCCGCACTGGCGTACGCGGCGAAGCTGGTGTCCCGGGTCCGCCGGGCGGGCTTCACGGAGGTGCCGGACGAGCCGTACGAGCTGCCGGCCGAGCTGACCGCGGAGTCGGCGGGCCGGCTGCTGCTCGCGGTGGCACAGCGGGCGCACGACGCCGGGGTGGACGTGGACGCGGCGCTGCGCTCGGCCGCGCGCGGCTACCGGGACGCGGTGCGCGCGGCCGAGGGGCTCGAACCGCAGTAGGGCGGGACGGCAGGGTCAGGCGGCCGTGGCGGCGCTCTCGGCGGGGCGCCGCTGCGGCGGCACGAGTTCGCCGATGGCCTCGCCGATCAGGGCGACCAGTTCGGCGAGGCGCTCCAGGTCGAGGTGGTCGGGCAGGTCGGCGAGGGAGACGACCCGCTCGCCCTTCGGGCCGGCGACGCAGAAGAGGTCGATGGGACCGAGGTGCTTCTCGGCGGTGTCGACCAGGGCGGCGACGTCGCTGGGCCGGCGGATGTCGCCGCAGACGCCCACCACCGGGCAGCCCGGCCGGTCGAGTTCGGCGGCGAGATCCTCGGCGATCCCGACGTGCTGGTCGGCGATCAGCATCCCGGCGGCGCCGGCCGCGGTGAACCGGCGGGCGAGGTCGGCTCCCGAACCGCCGTCGAGTACCGCGATGACGACGACTGCTCCGCTGACCCGCATGGTCTGCTCCTCCCTGTGGACGACACCGCACCGGCGCCCACGCGTACTGCGGAGGATCGTAGGCACGTCCTGACCCTCCGCAACAGGGATTACCCCGCAGGTGACCAGGCTCACGCCTGCCGCCCGGCCAAGAGCTGTCCAAGGGCTGTCCACGGGGCGTCCACGGAGTGTTGGCGTGCCGCTCACGGGCGGTTCGCGAACCGGTGACGCGGCGGCGGCCCCGGAGGTCGTCCGGGCGCGTCGGGTCCACCGGTTACGGTCGACCCATGCCAGCTCAGCCCGACGGCGCCCAGCCCGCCGCCCAGCCCGCCCCGCAGCTCTTCACCTGGGAGTTCGCGGCCGACCCGTACCCCGCCTACGCCTGGCTGCGCGAGCACGCCCCGGTGCACCGCACCGAACTGCCGAGCGGGGTGGAGGCCTGGCTGGTGACCAGGTACGCTGACGCCCGGCAGGCGCTCGCGGACAGCCGGCTGTCGAAGAACCCGGCGCACCACAGCGAACAGGCGCACCGCACCGGCCGGGTGGGCATCCCGGGGGAGCGGCAGGCGGACCTGATGACCCACCTGCTGAACATCGACCCGCCGGACCACACCCGGCTGCGCCGCCTGGTGTCGAAGGCGTTCACCCCGCGCCGGGTGGCCGAGTTCGCGCCGCGGGTGCAGCAGCTGACCGACCGGCTGATCGACGGCTTCGCGCAGCGCGGCTCGGCGGACCTGATCCACGAGTTCGCCTTCCCTCTCCCCATCTACGCGATCTGCGACATGCTCGGAGTTCCGGCCGAGGACCAGGACGACTTCCGCGACTGGGCCGGAATGATGATCCGCCATGGAGGCGGCCAACGCGGCGGCGTCGGGCGGGCGGTGAAGCGGATGCGGGCGTACCTGCTGGAGCTGATCCACCGCAAGCGGGCCGACCTCGGCGACGACCTGATCTCCGGTCTGATCCGGGCGAGCGACCACGGTGAGCACCTGACCGAGAACGAGGCCGCGGCGATGGCCTTCATCCTGCTCTTCGCCGGGTTCGAGACGACGGTCAACCTGATCGGCAACGGGACGTACGCGCTGCTGCGCAACCCGGACCAGCGGGCGCTGCTGCAGGAGTCGGTGGCGCGCGGCGAGACGGCACTGCTGGAGACCGGGATCGAGGAACTCCTGCGCTACGACGGACCGGTGGAGCTGGCGACCTGGCGGTTCGCGACCGCGCCGCTGACCATCGGCGGGGTGGAGATCCCGGTCGGCGACCCGGTGCTGGTGGTGCTGGCGGCGGCGGACCGCGACCCGGCCCGGTTCGCCGACGAGAACACCCTCGACCTGGCCCGGAGCGACAACCCCCACCTGGGGTTCGGGCACGGCATCCACTACTGCATCGGGGCCCCGCTGGCCCGGCTGGAGGGGCGGTCCGCGCTGGCCACCCTGCTTTCCCGGCTGCCCGATCTGCGGTTGGCCGAAAGCCCGGAGAACCTGCGCTGGCGCGGTGGCCTGATCATGCGCGGATTGCGCGAACTTCCGGTCGAATTCAGTCCCGAGCCACGCTCGCCGCACGCCCTCCCTGAGCGTCCGACACACTGATGTGACGTCGTATTCCGCGCGGTGACAGCAGTATGAACGGCCATCAAACCGGACAAAGCCCAGCTGTTGGTAGGCGATCGAACACGGGCCGTGATTTTTGTGTGATGTCGGCGATATGAGCTTGTGATCGGTCTGAAGATCTGTCTAGTCTCCCTGGAGTTCGCAGCTGCGGACCTCGTGCGCGGAACGCCGAATCCTGCCCGCCGCGCCACGGGAAACCGACCAGACCCTGGGCAGGGGCGGGGGAACCAGGTTTGTTGCCGTTCCTCCAACGGCTTGGGGTGAAGCCGCCCGAGCGGAATCGTTTCCGCCGCCGGCGGCCGGGCCACCTCCCGGTCCGAACCCGACAGCTCACCTCGCAGGCGTGCGGAGAGGGACCTCTTCATGCTGCTCGTTGGATCTGGCCGTCATCGTCGTCGCACCCAGGCCGAGAAGGCGATCGCCGTCGCCGGTGTGGCCGGCGTCGGACTCGCGCTGCCGCTCCTCACCGCCACCGGCGCCTCCGCCGCCCCGGCCTCCGCCTGGGACTCCGTCGCCCAGTGCGAGAGCGGCGGCAACTGGAGCATCAACACCGGCAACGGCTTCCACGGCGGCCTGCAGTTCACCCCCAGCACGTGGAAGGCGTACGGCGGCACCGCCTACGCGCCGCAGGCCGACCAGGCCAGCCGGGCGCAGCAGATCTCGGTCGCCGAGAAGGTGCTCGCCTCGCAGGGCCCGGGCGCCTGGCCTGTCTGCTCCAAGAAGGCCGGCCTGAGCAAGGGCGGCGCCCCGGCGGCCGTGGACACCTCCTCGGACACCAAGGCGCAGTCCGCCCCCAAGCAGCAGGCGCCGAAGCAGGCCACCAAGGCCGCCCCGAAGCAGCAGGCCCCCAAGGCCGCCCCGAAGCCGGTCCAGCAGTACGCGCCGAAGCACGCCGCGCCGAAGAAGGCCGAGCAGCCGGAGACGCAGCCGGCCCAGCAGTACACCCCGAAGCACGCCGCCCCGCGCGCCGCCCAGCCGGCCCCTGCCCCGCAGACCGGCCACGACTACACCGTCCGCTCCGGTGACACCCTGTCGGGCATCGCCGCCGCCCAGGGCGTGTCCGGCGGCTGGCAGGCGCTGTACGACGGCAACCGCGGCACCGTCGGCGGAGACCCGAACCTGATCGTGCCCGGCCAGGTCCTCCACCTCGGCTGAGACCCTTCGAGAGGGGCCGACCGACCGGTCGGCCCCTCTCGACCGCCTGCGCCCTCCTTCGTCCGTCTTCGTCCGCCCCGGTGGGACAAGCTGGGACAAGCAGGTGAACTACCGGTGGGTAGAGGGGCTCACACGCTGAGACGGAACCGAGGTCGACGTGGTCCCGGGAGTCCGGGCGGTTAGGCTCTGGTCGTAACGACTCCGCAATCCTCCGGCCGACAGCGTCACCGTCAGCCGGACCCTGCTTCCGCAAGGAGATGCTTCGTGCCGTCCATCGATGTCGTCGTAGCCCGTGAGATCCTCGACTCCCGCGGCAACCCCACGGTCGAGGTCGAGGTCGGCCTCGACGACGGCAGCACGGGTCGTGCCGCTGTTCCGTCGGGTGCCTCCACCGGCGCCTTCGAGGCGCTGGAGCTGCGCGACGGTGACAAGAACCGCTACTTCGGCAAGGGCGTGGAGAAGGCCGTCCTGGCCGTCATCGAGCAGATCGGCCCGGAGCTGGTCGGCTACGACGCCACCGAGCAGCGCCTGATCGACCAGGCCATGCTCGACCTGGACGCCACCCCGGACAAGTCCTCGCTCGGCGCCAACGCCATCCTGGGCGTCTCGCTGGCCGTCGCGCACGCCGCCTCCGAGGCCAGCGACCTGCCGCTGTTCCGCTACCTGGGCGGCCCGAACGCGCACGTCCTGCCCGTCCCGATGATGAACATCCTCAACGGCGGCTCGCACGCGGACTCCAACGTCGACATCCAGGAGTTCATGATCGCCCCGATCGGCGCGGAGTCCTTCTCCGAGGCCGTCCGCTGGGGCGTCGAGGTCTACCACACCCTCAAGGGCGTGCTGAAGGAGCGCGGCCTGTCCACCGGCCTCGGCGACGAGGGCGGCTTCGCGCCGAACCTGGACAGCAACCGCGAGGCCCTGGACCTCATCACCGAGGCCATCCAGAAGGCCGGCTACGTGCCGGGCCGCGACGTCGCGCTCGCCCTGGACGTCGCCGCCTCCGAGTTCTACAAGGACGGCGCCTACCAGTTCGAGGGCAAGGCCCTGTCGTCCGCCGAGCTCATCGAGTACTACGCCGAGCTGGTCGCCGCCTACCCGCTGGTCTCCATCGAGGACCCGCTGGACGAGTCGGACTGGGACGGCTGGAAGGCCATGACCGTCAAGCTGGGCGACAAGGTCCAGCTGGTCGGCGACGACCTGTTCGTCACCAACCCGGCCCGCCTGGCCAAGGGCATCGACACCGGCACCGCCAACGCGCTGCTGGTGAAGGTGAACCAGATCGGTTCGCTGACCGAGACCCTGGACGCCGTCGAGCTGGCCCAGCGCAACGGCTACCGCTGCATGATGTCGCACCGCTCCGGCGAGACCGAGGACGTCACCATCGCCGACCTGGCCGTCGCCACCAACTGCGGCCAGATCAAGACCGGCGCCCCGGCCCGCTCCGAGCGCGTCGCCAAGTACAACCAGCTGCTGCGCATCGAGGAGATCCTCGACGACGCCGCCGAGTACGCCGGCCGCGGCGCCTTCCCGCGCTTCCGCGCTGCGGAGTAGTGAGCACAGCAAGCACGAGGGCTGAAAACCCTGGGGCCGACGGCCCCCGGTAGCGCAAGCCTGACCGGTGCCCCGCCGCACACCCCGTAGGGTGGTCGGCGGGGCACCGTCGCGACCAGGAGGGGAAACGGGAGATGGCTGGCTGGAGGATCCCGGGCTTGGCGGCCCGGCCCCGGTTCACGAGCCGGGCGACCGTACTCGTCCTGGTGCTCTGCTCACTGGTGGCGATCCTGGCCTACCCGACGCGGCAGTTCATCTCCCAGCGTGCCGAGATCACCGCCCAGCGGGCGAAGGCCGACCACGTGCGCCAGCAGGTCGAGCAACTGCGCCGGGACAAGGCCCGCTGGCAGGATCCGGAGTACGTCAAGGCGCAGGCCCGCGCCCGGCTGCACTACGCGGTGCCGGGGGAGACCCCGTACATCGCGGCGGACCCGTCCGGTGCGGCCGCCCAGCCGTCCGCCTCCGCCACCCCGGCCGGCCCCTCCGCCGCCGCGGCGGGCCGGCCGGACGCAGCCAAGCCCTGGTACGCCAGCATCTGGGACTCGGTGGACGCCGCCGACACCGCCGCGCTGGCCCCCGCGACCCCCCGTCCGCTCCCCCCGTCCCCCGTTGGAGACCCCGCCCCCCATGACCACTGAGAACCACCCCGCCGTCTCCGACGCCGACGTCGCGGCCATCGCCGCCCAGCTCGGCCGGGTGCCGCGCGGCCTGCGCGCCGTGGCGCACCGCTGCCCCTGCGGCAACCCCGACGTCGTGGAGACGGCCCCCCGCCTGCCGGACGGCACGCCGTTCCCCACGCTGTACTACCTGACCTGCCCCAAGGCCGCCTCGCTGATCGGCACCCTGGAGGCGGAAGGCGTGATGAAGGACCAGACCGCCCGGCTCGCCGAGGATCCGGAGCTGGCCGCCGCCTACCAGAAGGCGCACGAGGACTACATCGCCCGGCGCGACGCGATCGAGGTGCTGGAGGGCTTCCCGAGCGCCGGCGGCATGCCGGACCGGGTGAAGTGCCTGCACGTGCTGGTCGGCCACTCGCTGGCGGCCGGCGAGGGCGTCAACCCGCTCGGCGACGAGGCGATCGGCATGCTGGAGGACTGGTGGGCCAAGGGCCCGTGCGTCTCCCCGGCCGAGGTCCAGGCGGCTGGCGAGCGGGTCGCCCGCAACCGCGCCAAGGAGCAGGACCACGAGGCCGTGATCGCGGCCAAGCAGCAGAAGACCGCCGAGCGGGCCGCCAAGCGTGCCGCCGAGGAGTCCGCGGCCTCCGCGGCGGAGCAGGAGTCGGAGTGACCATGACCCGTGTGGCCGCGATCGACTGCGGCACCAACTCGATCCGGCTGCTGGTCGCCGACCTCGACCCGGAGACCGGCGAGATCATCGACCTCGACCGCCGGATGATCATCAACCGGCTGGGCCAGGGCGTGGACCGGACCGGCCGGCTGCACCCGGACGCGCTCGCCCGCACCTTCGCGGCCTGCCGGGAGTACCGGGAGATCATCACCGGCTTCGGCGTCGGCCCGGAGCGCACCCGCTTCGTCGCCACCAGCGCCTCCCGGGACGCCGAGAACAGCGACGAGTACGTCAAGGGAGTGCGGGACATCCTGGGTGTCGAGCCGGAGGTGGTGAGCGGCGAGGAGGAGGCCCACCTGTCCTTCGTGGGTGCCACCAAGGAGCTGACCGGCGGCCAGTTCCCGGCGCCCTACCTGGTCTTCGACCTCGGCGGCGGCTCCACCGAGTTCGTGCTCGGCGGGGCGGACGTGCAGGCCGCGCGCTCGGTGGACATCGGCTGCGTGCGGCTGACCGAGCGCCACTTCGGCGGCGCCGAGCTGCCCTCCGAGGAGCAGATCGCCGAGGCCCGGGCGCACGTGCGGGCCGAGCTGGACAAGGCCGAGGAGGTCGTCCCGCTGACCGGCGCGGCCACCCTGGTCGGCCTGGCGGGGACGGTCACCACGGTCTCCGCGATCGCCCAGGACCTCCCCGGGTACGACTCGGCGCGCATCCACCACTCCCGGCTCGGCCGCGAGCGGGTCGCGGAGATCGCCCGCCGGCTGCTGTCCGCCACCCACGCCGAGCGCGCGGCCATCCCCTCGATGCACCCGGGCCGGGTGGACGTGATCGCGGCCGGCGCGCTGGAGCTGCTGGAGATCATGGACCGGACCGGCGCCGCCGAGCTGGTCGTGAGCGAGCACGACATCCTGGACGGCATCGCCTGGAGTACGGCCTCCTGACGCCATGCAGGGCCTTACCGAACCGGCCCCGGCTCCCCGTTGCGGGCGCCGGGGCCGGGGCGCGCCCGGGCCGGGCGGAAAAAGTTCGTGAATTTCTTCACATGACGAGTCGGCCGTTCGCCCCGCCCCGCCGCCCGCTACGTCCGAATTGTGGGACCGAAGGCCTGCTGTCGATCAGGCCCGTTGGATCGCAGGTCAGGCCTCGGTTGAGGTTTGAAAATCGAAATCACGAGCGGGAACCCGGGCCCTGTGCGGATCGTTGCTGCTCAGCCGGGTAGTGCTCCGGCGCACGTTCACGAGGGGCTGTCGGAGGCCGTGAGCCGGTGCGCCGGTGTCGTTTTTGTGGGCGCGGAGTGTAGCACGGGGTGTCCACGAGCTTGTGACCGGGCTCACGAAGGCTGCTCCGGACGGTGCTGGATACTTTCGGATATGAGCACCACGGAGCGTCCTCGCATCCTCATTGTCGGCGGTGGTTACGTCGGCCTGTATGCCGCGATGCGCATCCTCAAGAAGATGCGTTACGGCGAAGCGACCGTCACGGTCGTGGACCCGCGGTCGTACATGACGTACCTGCCCTTCCTCCCCGAGGCGGCCGGCGGCAACGTCGCGCCCCGCAACCTCGTCGCGCCGCTGCGCAAGACCCTCAAGCAGGCGGAGGTGCTGACCGGGTCCGTCACCGGCATCGACCACGCCCGCAAGGTCGCGACCATCCAGCCGGCGGCCGGCGACAGCTACGAGCTGCCCTTCGAGTACCTGGTCGTCGCGACCGGTTCGGTCTCCCGCACCTTCCCGATCCCGGGTCTGGCGGAGAACGGCATCGGCATGAAGACGGTCGAGGAGGCCATCGGCCTCCGCAACCACGTCATGGCCCAGCTCGACAAGGCCGAGTCCACCTCGGACGAGGAGGTCCGCCGCAAGGCCCTGACCTTCGTCGTCATCGGCGGCGGCTTCGCCGGCATCGAGACGGTCGCCGAGATCGAGGACATGGCGCGCGACGCGTCGAAGCTGTACAAGACGGTCAGCCGCGACGACATGCGCTTCGTCGTGGTCGAGGCCGCCAACCGCATCCTCCCCGAGATGGGCCCGGACCTCGGTCTGTGGACCAAGGAGAAGCTGGAGGAGCGGAACATCGAGGTCTACATCGAGACCTCGATGGACTCGTGCATCGACGGCCACGTCATGCTGAAGAACGGCATGGAGATGGACGCCGCCACCATCGTGTGGACGGCCGGCGTGAAGCCGAACCCGGTGCTGGCCAACTTCGGCCTGCCGCTGGGCCCGCGCGGCCACGTCGACACCGCGCCGACCCTGCAGGTCCAGGGCTTCGACTACGTCTGGTCCGCCGGCGACAACGCCCAGGTTCCGGACCTCGCCGCCGGCGAGGGCGCCTGGTGCCCGCCGAACGCCCAGCACGCCTGCCGCCAGGCCGTCGTCCTCGGCGACAACGTCATCTCCGGCATGCGGGGCTTCCCGCAGAAGGAGTACAAGCACAAGAACCTGGGTGCGGTCGCCGGTCTCGGCCTGCACAAGGGCGTGGCGATCCTCTTCGGCAAGTACAAGCTGAAGGGCCGTCCGGCCTGGTGGTTCCACCGCCTGTACCACGGCGCGATGGTGCCGACCTTCAACCGCAAGGTCCGGGTCTTCACCGACTGGACCCTCGCGATGTTCCTGAAGCGCGAGGCGGTGGGCCTCTCCCAGATGGAGAACCCGCAGCTTCCGATCCAGGAGGTCACGCCGCCCACCAAGCCCGTCGAGGCCGCCAAGCCGGCCGCCGACAAGGAGCTCGCCAGCAAGTAAGCGACTGGACCCCGGTGTGGGAGCGCCGGGGTATGAGTCGGAGGCCCTCCGCCCGGCAGTGTCGCCGGACCACGACCTCCGTGGTGCTCAGCCGGCCGTGCGACCGGGCGGAGTACAGCAGTAGAAGAGCCCCTGCCGAAACCCTCCGGCAGGGGCTCTTGCCGTGTCCCGGGACGGCCCCCACGGGTCCGCCCCCGGCCACGGGTCCGCCCCCGGCCGCGGGTGCGACCGGGGGCGGGAGCCGGTGGCGGGGCGTCAGTCCGTCTTGATGCTGTCCAGGATGTCCAGCCTGGCCGCCCGGCGGGCCGGCCAGATCGCGGCCACCAGGCCGACCAGTCCGGCCAGGCCCAGGAACACCGCCAGCTGGCCGTACGGCACGACGGTGGTCAGGCCGGCCAGGCTGGACTTCAGCGTCCCGTTGACTGCCCAGGCGATGAAGCAGCCGAGCAGCAGGCCGATCCCGGCGCCGAAGAGCGAGATCACCACCGACTCCAGCCGGACCATCCGCTTGATGCCGCGGCGGTCCAGGCCGATCGCCCGCAGCATCCCGATCTCGCGCTTGCGCTCGAAGACCGACATGGCCAGTGTGTTGATCACCCCGAGGACGGCGATCAGGACCGCCATGCCCAGCAGGCCGTACATCAGGTTCAGGGCGAAGGTGATGACCTGGCTGAAGTCGTCCCGGACGTCCTGCTTGGACTTGACCTCGATCACCGGGTTGGCGCCGGTGGCGTCCTTGAGCGCCTGCTTGAGCTCGGCGGTGGCGCCGTCCTTGCCCTTGACCAGCACGTCGGCGACGTACGGCTTCGGGTCGTGCTTGGCGATCTCACTGTTGGCCAGCAGGACCGGGCCGAGCATGCCGCCCTTCTCGTACACGCCGCCGACGGTGAGCGGGCCGGCGGACCCGTCCGGGAAGGTGGCGGTCATCGTCGAGCCGGTGGTGACGTTGAACTTGGTGGCGACGTCCTGGTCGACCAGCAGCTGGCCCTTGCCGAGCGCGTCGGCGGAACCGCTGGTCAGCTTGATCTCGGCGAGCTGCTCGAAGGCGGCCGCGTCCAGGCCGCTGATCGCCTTCGAGGTGCCGTCGAGCTTCCAGTAGGCGGAGGTCATCGGCGAGGAGGCCGCGACCCCGGGGGCCTTGGCGATCTGGGCGGGCACCTGCCCGGACAGGTTCATGCCGTTGGCGGTCGAGACGATGTAGTCGGCCTTCATCGACTTGGTGACGGCCCGGTCGATGGTGTCGCCGATCGAGGTGCCGAGCACGGTCAGGCCCGTGACCAGGGTCAGCCCGATGGTGAGCGCGGCGGCGGTGGCCGCGGTGCGGCGCGGGTTGCGCACCGCGTTCTGCTGGGCGAGCTTGCCCGGGGTGCCGCCCAGCGCCCGCAGCAGCGGGCCGAGCAGGGCGACCACCGGGCGGGAGAGCAGCGGCAGCAGGACGAACACGCCGATCAGGGCCAGGAAGGCACCCGCGCCGACCGGCAGCCGGCCGGTGTCGTTGCCGGTGGAGGCGCCGTAGCCGATCAGCGCCAGGCCGCCGCCGGCGAGCACCGAGCCGATGGTGTTGCGGACCACCAGGCTCTTCTGGCTGGTCGGCTGGTCGCCGCTGCTCATCGCCGCCACCGGCGCGATCCGGGCGGCGCGCACGGCCGGCAGCAGGGCGGACAGGACCGTCACCAGGACGCCGACCACGAGGGTCACCACGACGGTGAACGGCTTGATCACCAGCGAGCCGTTCGGCATGTTCTCGTTCAGCGAGCCGATCAGGGACTGCATCCCGGCGCCGATCCCGATGCCCGCCAGCAGACCGGCCGCCGCGGAGACGGTGCCGATCACCAGCGCCTCGATCAGCACCGAGCGGGTCACCTGCTTGCGGCTGGCGCCGATCGCCCGCAGCAGCGCGAGCTCCTTGGTGCGCTGGGCGACCAGCATGGTGAAGGTGTTGGCGATGATGAAGATGCCGACGAAGAGCGAGATGAAGGCGAAGACCAGCAGCATGGTGCGCATGCTGTCGGTGCCCTGGGTGATCTGCGCCTGCTCGTCCGCCTGCAGCTTGGTGCCGGTCTCGACGTCGAACTGGTGGCCGGTCACCTTCGGCTCGACCTGGGCGAGGAGCTCGTCCTGGGAGGTGCCGGGCTTCGCGGTGAGCACGATGCTGCTGTAGCGGCCGGGCTCCAGCAGCGTCTGCTGGGCGGTCGCCTTGTCGAACAGGGTGAGCGTGCCGCCGGTGTTCACCACCGGGTCGTCGGTGGTGAAGATGCCGGTGAGCTTCGCCTCGATCACCGGTCCGTTGGCGGCCACCCGCACGGTGTCGCCGACCTTGTAGCCCGCCTTGTCGGCGGTCTTGCGGTCGAGGGCGATCTCCTTGGCGTTCTTCGGGCCCTGGCCCTCGGCCATCGGGTAGCGCGGGTCCTTGCCGTCCTGGCCCGGCGCGAAGTTGGCGCCCTTGGCGGCCCAGACCTGGCCGATCAGGTCGCCCTTCTTGTCGGCGACCCCGGTGAAGCCGCCGGCCACGCCGCGGGCACCGGCCGCGCCCGGCAGCGAGGCCAGCTGCCGGACGGTCTCGTCGGTGAGCGTGGCGGAGCCGCTCTCGCTCTTCTCCCTGGCGGAGGCGCGGGAGCCGGCCGAGCGGTCGACGACCTGGACGGCGACGTCCGAGTAGCTCTTGGAGTTGCTGTCCCGCAGGGCCTTGCCGAAGGTGTCGGAGAAGACCATGGTGCCGGCGACGAACGCCGTGCCGAGCATGACGGCCAGCGCCGTCATCAGAAGTCGGCCCTTGTGGGCCAGCACGTTGCGCAGTGCGGTGCGATACATGAGGTGTCCTGGGGAGGTTCGAAGGCGTCGGGCGTACGGGCCGGGTGTCAGCTGGTGCGGCCCTTGGCCTCGAAGCGGCGCATGCGGTCCAGGACGGTGTCGGCGGTGGGGGCGTGGAGTTCGTCGACGATGCGGCCGTCGGCGAGGAAGACGACGCGGTCGGC